>JAQTRI010000106.1 GCA_028711905.1 Candidatus Wallbacteria bacterium
AAGATTGTATTCAGAAATGCCATCGGCTAAAGCTTTCATGTAGGTGTGCACCTGAAGTTCCTGCAGCTCGTCTCCAGCCAAACCGGTCAGGGCTTTCAGCGGCCCGATCCAGTCTTCAAGATTGTCGCCGCTTACACCGGAATTGTTCGCGCTGCAGGACAGCAGAGCGGCAGCTCCCCTGATGTTGGCCCTGGGATCATCTTTGAGCTGCTGAGGATCGAGTCCGATCAGGCGCGCCGCATCAATGAGCGTGCTGCAGTAATCGTTGTCGACAAGGTGCATGACACCCCAGCCGCGATCAATCGATGGACCGATCTGTGTGAAATTCGATTCCACATAAGCCACGGCTTCAAGCAGGGAGACAGGCACTGAAAACTCCTGGGCAGCGTCTCTGATCATATCGCTGATCTGCTCAACTCCGAAACGGTGGCCTGCGACATATTGGCGCCACAGGAGTTCGTCCTCCTCGGATGCATCGGAATAGGTTTCGACAATGGATAAGGTTTCTTCAGGGGTAAGAGACAGGGATGGCTGCGCCATAACAGCTAATAACAACATCAGGAAGATGATATACTTCATACTAGCCTCCATACATTCTTACTTATATACTATATTAATTATACCTTTAAAAAAATAAAATTCAATCCCGATCTTTCAGTGCTGTTGAAAAGTTACGGTCGAAACGAGTATTATTCTCGCATCAACAGTACCGGAGGAACGCATGGATGAAATAAAACCGGTTGCAGCAGAAACGCAAAAGATTGAACGCAAGGATTTCATCAGGGAAATCGTTGAAGAAGATTTAAGGACAGGCAAGCATAAAAAGATCATTACCCGCTTCCCTCCTGAACCTAATGGATACCTGCACATCGGCCATGCCAAGGCTATTTGCATCAATTTCGGCATTGCTTCCGATTACAGCGGCCGCTGTAACCTGCGCTTAGATGACACCAATCCGGAAAAAGAGGATCATGAATACATTGATGCTATTATCCGCGATATTCGCTGGCTGGGTTTTGAATGGGGGGATCATCTATATTATGCTTCGGATTATTACCAGCAGCTTTTTGACTGGGCACTGGAGCTGATCAAAAAAGGTCTGGCCTATGTAGACCATCTGTCAGCTGAAGAGATCAGGGAACACCGCGGCACACTGAAAGCCCCGGGCCGGGAAAGCCCATACCGCAACAGAAGCGTTGAGGAGAATCTGGACCTGTTCGAGCGCATGCGCAAAGGGGAATTCGAGGAAGGCGTGTGTGTGCTCAGAGCCAGAATCGACATGGCTGCCTCGAACATCAATCTTCGTGATCCGAGCCTGTACCGAATCAAAAAGGCTTCACATCCCAGGACAGGTGATAAATGGTGTATCTACCCGATGTACGATTTCGCCCATGGCCAGTCAGACGCCATTGAAGGCATCACCCATTCCTGCTGCTCCCTGGAGTTTGAGGATCACAGGCCTCTATATGAATGGTTTCTGGAGCACCTGAGCGTTCCGCATAAACCCAGGCAGATCGAGTTCGCCCGTCTGAATCTCACCCATACCATGATGAGCAAGCGCAAGCTTTTGGAACTGGTAAAGACAGGCACAGTGCGCGGTTGGGACGATCCTCGTATGCCGACACTCTGCGGTCTGAGGAGAAAGGGCTATACATCATCGGCGATCAGGTCCTTCTGCGATCGCATCGGTGTAGCCAAGGCCAACAGTGTGGTGGATTATTCTCTGCTTGAATATTTTATCCGCGAAGAGTTGAACCGCGGAGCTAAGCGTGTGATGGCTGTGCTGCGGCCCTTGAAGGTTGTGCTCCTGAACTGGCCTGAGGACAAGGTTGAAGAAGTCACAGCAGAAAACAACCCTGAAGATCCATCTGCAGGGACCAGGAAAGTTCCTTTTTCCCGTGAACTGTACATAGAACAGGATGATTTCAGGGAAGACCCACCAAAAAAGTTTTTCCGATTGAGCCCCGGGTCTGAGATACGCCTCAAGCACGCTTATTATATTCGCTGCGAAAAGGTGATCAAGGACACATCCGGCGCTGTTACGGAACTGCATTGCACATATGATCCGGAATCCAGAGGCGGTACCACCCCTGACGGACGCAAGGTCAAGGGCACTTCACACTGGGTGTCTGCTCGTCATGCGGTCAGGGCCGAGGTGCGGCTGTACGAACACCTTTTCTCTGTGCCGAATCCTGGAGAGAATGGTGTGGACTGCCGCGAGGAATTGAATCCTCAGTCACTTGAAATACTGGACAACTGTATGGTGGAACCGGCTCTGCCAGGCGCTGAGCCAGGTTCACGATTCCAGTTCATGCGCCAGGGGTATTTTATAGCAGATACTGAGGACAGCAAGCCTGGAAAGCCGGTTTTTAACAGGATTGTCGGGTTGAAGGATTCCTGGGCTAAAGAGGAGAAAAAGTAAGCCGTCACTGCGTCAACCGCGACAGAGCCGCTGCTTCGCTCTCAGCCGTGGCTACAAGCATGATCAGGTTGGACAGGCGCAGGACCTCCTTAGTGCGTTCGGACAGGTTGGAGAAAAAAATTCGGCCGCTCAGTCTGCGGACCATGAGTAGAAAGGCAGTCAGCACGGACAGGGCACTGGAATCCAGCCATTCGATGCCGCTGAAATTGATCACGACTTTGGATAGTTCCGGCTGAGGCAGACTGCCGGTGAATTTCCGAAAATCCTGGCTCGTATCGTAATCGAATTCGCCGTATAGCCTGAGCACAAGCACATCCGACACTTTCAGCTGTTCAATGTTCAGTTCATGGTCGCCGTTGATCTTCATGCGAGTCCGCCCCCTGTTAATTAACAAGTTGAGTTTGGCAAATTTTTGTGGTGTACAGCCAGATGTTCTTCAAAAGCCTTGATTTGTGGCGGGTCCTGGCTTGGTACAACTTTTTTTCTCCTTCGACAAGCTCAGTGCGACAAAAAGTTGTACCTGGCCACCCCACATGGGTTTCTGGGTATACTTTGAAAATTTGCCAAACTCAAGTAACAAGTAGCAAAGAGCATGCCTGCAGGAAATCCGGGCTGTTTCGGGCCTGATTCCATGCTGTCTGCAATACCTGGACTGGAAAACCGTGCAATTTGCAATGCATATATGCGATTTGGCGCAATCAGGGTTCAGGGCTATAATAGAATATGATGAAAAAAATGTGCAGACCAGGCAGAAGATGGATGGCAGCTGCTGCAGCAGCTATTGTCTGCACAGTGCTTTATGCAGTACCTGCTGAGCAGATCCCCCGGGTAATCTGCCGTAAGATCTCGTACTGGACTGTATGCCCACCTTTTGTCGAGGCTCTGGCGAATCCGGTGGAGATTCAGTTTTTCGATGGAATCAAGGCTACAGGCAACAGCCCTGAGGCTGAGCTGGGTATCTGGAAAAAAGTCAAGCTTATGAAGTATTCCTGCCCGGATTCAGGAATGACGGACACTATCAGGACTGTGATCAAAGGGTATCTGGAGAGTGCCATCTGGGATCAACCGGTTAAAAAAAATGAGGTTTTCACGATTCTTGACAAGGCTTCACAGATGCGGATTTACTTTGATATTCCCCTGGAAAACAATGTTCTGATTCTCTGCCCGTATGATGCGACCTCATATCTGTCAGGCAAGAAATGGAAATATGCATCCATACTGCTTCTGGCCGTGCCGGACGATGTGGCAGAAGGATTGAAAGCGGTTCTTGACAACTATTACCTGTCAACCTCATTTGTTGTGGTGGCTGAAGGTGAATATTCCCACGCAGAACATGAGGCAATGGCCGCCGGGATCCTGAAAATAGCCGGAAATCACTGAATGCTTGGAGACTGAGACATGGACTGCAAAAAAGACAAGAACCTTAAGGAATGCAACTGCACTGCTTCATGCGGGAAAAAGGGTATATGCTGTGACTGCGTATCCTATCATCGAAGCCATAAACAGCTGCCCGCCTGTTTTTTCCCGACTGATGCCGAAGCCACTTATGACAGAAGCTATGACTATTTCGTCAAGCTGGTTCAGCAGGGCAGGGTCTGATCTATTTAGCGCCTTTCGGCACCACGCAGATCATCTGCAGCACAACCTCTTTCTCATTGACAAAGTTGTGTTCCACTCCAGGCGGGACATAAACGACTGATCCGGCCTGCAGCGGATATTCCTGGCCGGACATGATCAGTTTGCCGGTCCCTGACACGACAAAAACCTCGTGTTCCCAAGGGTGAGTGTGATATGGGGTATTGCCCCCTCTGCTGATGTCAAAAAGACGCATGGCGAAATTCGGTGCGCCTTTTTTTTCATCGATCAGCCAGCGGATGGATACATTCTTAGCACCATCGACTTTGACTTCATCGGATTGGACTTCCTGGTAGTGATGAGCGTAAAACATCAATCCCCCTGGCAGGCTGAAGCCGAGCGTTTTGTGCCTGTCAGTTTTTTCTTCACGCAATTGCCGAGGCGCTTGATGCCCTCACGGATTTCCTGATGCGAAGGGTAAGAAAAATTCAGGCGGAATGTGTTGTGACCCTTGCCGTTGCAGTAAAATGCGCTGCCTATGACATAGGCCACATTTTCCTTGATTGCATCGTGGAACATCTCGTCAGCACTGATTGATTCCGGCAGGTAGGTGAAAAGGAACAGCCCGCCTTCAGGCTTGGTCCATGTGACACCGGCGTTTTTGGGCATTTCCTTATCAAGGCATTCGAGCATCAGGTCCTTTTTCACTTTGTACAGGGCAATATTGTCCCTGATACGGTTGTTGATCTCACCTTTTTTCAGGTATTCCCTGGCGATGCACTGGGTAAAAGGCGGAGTGCACAGATCCATGGATTGTTTGGCAATGACGAATTTGCTGATCAGGTCTGGGTGTCCCGCGATCCAGCCGAGACGGAATCCCGGGATGAAGATTTTGGAGAAGGTAAAAAGGGTCAGCACCATGCCCTCGCCCTTATCCAGTTCCAGAAGGGAAGGTACCGCTTTTCCGTTATAACGCAACTCACGATATGGGGCGTCTTCGATAATGATGAAGCCATATTCATGCGCTAAACTGAGCAGTTCCTTGCGTGTTTTCAATGAAAAGGTAATGCCCGCGGGATTCTGGAAGTCAGGAATCACATAAACGAACTTCGGGATTTTTTTCTTAAGGTTGAGTTCCTTGAGGGTCTTTTTAAAATACGCGACATCCATGCCATCGAGGAGCAGAGGAATACCGATCAGATTGGCTCTGTAAGCGTTGAAAGCTCCCAAAGCGCCGATGTAACTGGGAAGACCGACTATCACACTATCGCCTGGATCGATAAAAACCTTGCCGACCATGTCCAGAGCCTGCTGAGAGGCTGTGGTTATCAGAAGGTGATCAGGAGTGATCCATGGGATGTTGCGCTCTTTGAGGAATTTCACCAGTTCTTCCTTGAGTCCGACATCACCTTCCGTGGCACCGTACTGCAATGCCTTCATGTATTCCTGGTCCAGTACTTTTCCAACTATTTCCTTAATATCCTCAACTGGAAATGTACAGGGAGCCGGCAGGCCACCTGCGAAAGAAATGATCTCAGGCTTGTTGGTGAGTTTGAGCAACTCCCTGATCACGGACTTTTTCAAATTCTGAGCATTCTTGGAATAAAGTGCCTCGAAATCCAAGGACATGTCTCCCCCAAAGTAAATTAATAAAATCTCCCTTTTCCCGACTCATGCATAATAACCCGGGCAGACCAGTGTGTCAACTCTGCTGCCTGGTCGGGAAGATTCGGTCTAAACGGTCAGGCGGTCATGACAGCTGTAATCAAGAGTGCAGCTGCTACCGATAAATACTGAGAATGAAGCCTGTCAGATACGAAGAACTTCGAAAAGGAGTGCGACATGTTTACTCTTAAACAAAAGAGATTTATCGTTTCCATATCTCTGGGGATGCTGGCATTTCTCATATTTGCCGTAGTGGGGTGCGGCTCCAAGGACGATTCTGTCCTGAGCTTCGCCATGTCTGATGACGGCGAGGCGCCAAAGGCGCCGGAGGTAACCGCCGCCATTCCCGAATACCTGTATAACCAGGAAAACGATGTCAATGAGGGGACCAGGCATTTTGCCGTCCTGCTGCAGTGGAAGCCTGTTACCCAGAACCTCAAGGGTAACGCCAAGAGCAACATCATCGGATACAGGGTTTACCGCAATACCAAGGATAAAGCCATAGGGAGCAATGATTACGGTGATGAGATCTTCGAGGATTATGATTTCGATGCTCTGACCGAGAACGGTGTCTACACATACTATATCAGCGCTGTGGACGCCATGAAACGCGAGAGTTATTCCCAGGCCATCAAGGTTTCTCTGAAGTCAGAAGGAGAAACTCCGACCAAGCCGAGAAACTTTTATGTGCTGCCTGCGGAGAACAAGGTTGCGGTCCTGAGCTGGGAAGCACCGGAAAACGCCGACATCTGTGCTGCGGCCAATGACCCGATCTGCAAGTACAAGGTGAGCAGGCGCGAAAGCGGAGAAGGAAAATTCACGACCATTGCTTTAGTGCCTTCGGATCTGCTGACTTTTTATGACGACAGCATTGTCGAGGGAAAAAGTTACGCATACAGGATTTATGCGGTGACTACCAGCGGATATGTCAGCCCGAGCTCAGAGGAGCGGACAGTCAGTTTCACTTTTACCTCAACGGATTACTTGTCGCCTGCGACAGCTCCTGAAACGATCAGTGTCCAGCCTGACAACACCTCCGGTATAGCCAACGCCAAAAAAATCACCTGGAGCATTCCCAAGTGGATCGACAACGGAACCAATGGCAAGCTGACTGCGGCAGGGATCGCGGCTTACAGAATCTATCGGGCCCAGAGCACCGGCCTGCTCAATGACACCAGTGAGATCGCCGGCCTTACATACAGCTTGGTGAGGATTGTGCCGAACCAGTACTATTTCATCGACACCACGATCGACACGGTCAACGCCGGGATTGTTTACTACTACAGGCTTTCCGCAATCACCACCCAGGGGCTGGAAGGCGACCTGTCGGCCCCGGCTTATTATTACAACAACAGCTCGACAGCAACAGCCACTCCGCTCAAGTTTTCCTGCATGGCCGATGAAACAGGTGCACTTACTTTCTACTTCAGTTTCCGGTACGAAGACAAAGACGACAAGAAGACCTATTATCTCTATCGCAGTCTGAACAAGAGATATTTTGAAAAGTTCGCAACAATTCAGCCCTCAAAGCTGACACTGGACGCTTCCACAGGCGAGATCTTCGCTCATTTCACCCTGGAGGAAAAGATCCAGGCCAATGAAATCTGGTACTTCAAGCTGGCAGCTCACAACACGGCCAATACCTTCCATTCCAACCTGTCGTACTATGTGAAAGCTGAAAAATTCAGTATTCTGAAGGACAACAAATATGTGCTGCAGGCTGAGAACATGGTCAGCTCCATCAAGGTTCGCGATGTGCACTATGCCTGGTATTCCAATTTTCTCTATCCCGGCTCTGAGACCGGCAAAGATTCCCTCTGGGACTACGATGTCAAGAAGGGCGTGCACTACAATGTGTCGACCAAGTCCTTTTCCATACAGGGCAAGGCGTATCAGGGTCTGTACTTTGATCCGATGGGTTCCCAGCATCCGCCTACTGCGCCAAAACCGAACGACTGCTTCACCGGTTTCAGCGAAGAGGTTTCATATTCCACTGCTGATTACGCTTTTGTCGATCTGATCACCAATGAAACCAGAACCATCGGCGGCTGGGTGTACCTGGAAGACACCGCCCGTCCGATCATCACGGCCAATTCCAAGACTTACAGCAGCGATACATACAAGTACAACTACATCACCTGCTACAATGACGATGGTTTTTCATTCTGGCAGGACATCAATTATGACGGTGTGTCTTTATCTGAAATCTTTTATCGCGAAACCCAGCTTCCTCTTCTGAAGCACGGGATGGAGGGCAAGGAAGTCCGCCTGATGCGCGATGTGGACCCCTGGACTCACATGACTCCGCTCAGTTTCGCCAATGTGTTCCTGGCTCTCAATGACCAGGCAACCACACCTGAAGCTATTTTTGATTTCTGGCCGACAGTCATTACTGACCCGACCGGTGCCAAGGCCTGGAATAAATCCGATTTCGACTGGAACGGTGGAAACGGTGTCAACGGAGGATGCGCGTATTATCTCGGGGCCGACAGTGGGACAGCCATTATGGCGCGCGACTATTTCGCGGACGGGCATGGGGATTTTTCCAATTTCAGGATCAACTGGAGGGAAAACTATTTCGGCCCGCTTTATTCCAACTCATGGCCCGGATACGCAGGGAACTGGCCTGTGGACGCTTATTCGTGGAAATTCGTCTATCCTGACGACAGGCCGCAGCGCAAGGATAACTGCCTGTCATACGATATATACGGGAACGGCATAGATTACCAGGACGCGAGTTACATCTGGCAACTTGACCGCACAGTCTATGACATTTATCAGGATCAGTTCCGGTTTTCCTGGAACCCCCCGGAATCTGGCAGATACAACATTGACATGTATTTTTACGAAACTCCCGGGTCAGGAACATATCTCGTGATTCTGCGCCACAGGGGTAACATCATCGGTTCGCCGTCGATCATCAACCTGTCGCGCAATGCCAGTGTGGAATCGACCCCGACCGGCTCGATCAAGGTTGTGGGCGCGTTCAACGATCCATACGCCTCGACCGATTCTCCATATGATCCGGCTGACGCCCGAGACGGGCATTGGGAGGCATACTTAGAGTCCAATTTCCCGATCGATTTCTACTTCTCGCCTATTGCAGGCCAGACCGATGTTTACCATGACGGGAACTATCAATTCAGCGATGGTTCAGCTTATGACCTGATACTTGAGAGAATCGAATTTACTAAGCTTGACTCCAATTAAGGAAAGGGGAACGGGCAGATGGACAGACATAAACTGCTGATACTTCTCGGGCTGGTCCCGGCGATTGCATTTTTTCTCATCTTCGGGGGGTGCGAGGAGAAAAACAGTGATTTGCTGACAGTGGCATTTCAGGACGATGGTCAGGCCCCCCAGGCTCCGGTCTGGGCAGAGGCGCAGCCTGAGTACCTGTACTCCAACGAATCACCCAATCCCAACACCAGATATTTTGCCGTTTATCTGCGCTGGGAGCCGGTCAAGGTCAATGTCAAGGGCGAGGCAAAGTCGAATATCGTCTCCTACAAAATATACAGGGACAACAAGGATGTCGCAGTCGGAGTTGTGGAATTCGGATGCGAGGAGTTCGAGGATTTCGACCTGGCCTACCTTCAAGAGGGCAAGCGCATCAGCTATTACATCAGCGCTGTGGATTCAAACATGAGGGAAACCTTTTCCGGGCCCCAGATGGTGGATCTGATGGCATACGGTGTGCAGCCGCAGCCGCCGATGAATTTTTACCTCATTTCAGGGTCGGGCAATCAGGTGACTTTGTCATGGAACGATCCGGAAAATACACTGTATTGCAAGAATATGAACGATGAAGTGTCGAAATACCGCATCCAGAAACGCACCAATGGAGAGGAATGGAAGACTGTGGCCATGGTGCCGTTTGGTAAGAACTATTATATTGATGAGGGTTTGAGCACAGGCAACACTTATTATTACCGGCTTTACGCCATCACGACCTCAGGCAATGCCAGCCTGCCGTCAGACGAAAGATCCGTGTTCTTCGAGCACCGGCCGGATGACCTGCTGGCCCGTTCCACTGCTCCTGAAAATGTCAAGGCCGAAATGGTCGAGACCGCGACAAACCCTTACGCAGTCAGGATAACCTGGCAATCGCCGATCTGGAACGATGACGGCACTAACGGCAGGAATCTGGCCGCTGATGTCGTGGCCTACAGAATCTACCGTGCCAAATCCGGATCCTATGACATCAATACTGCCTGGGGAATCACATACACACCGGTCAAGGTCGTTTACAACAACACAACCTATCT
>JAQTRI010000107.1 GCA_028711905.1 Candidatus Wallbacteria bacterium
TGATGCCTGTATTACCGCGGATGTCTCCGTGGATATAGGGCCTGACATAATCCATTTCCAGATCCCAGCCCACATCTCGATAAAATTCGCGGTAATTATAGTCGCCGGGATAGCCCTCCTCAGCCGACCAGACCGATTTGGAGGATTCGGAATCTCTGCCGAAGGCTGCCACTCCTGATGGAGTGTAAACAGGCGCGAACACTCCGCACTTTGGTCTGGGGCTGCCATACAGGATGCCGTGGGTGTCAACAAAGAAATGGCGGATGCCGTGCTTTTTCAGCAGTTCCTCGTCCCCGGGCTGGTAACCGCATTCGGCCAGCCAGATGCCGCGAGGCTTGCGGCCCATATGTTTCTCATATGTCTGGACGGCTACTGCCAGTTGAGCGTCCTTGGCTTTCTGGTTCAGCATCAGGGGGAAGAAACCGTGTGTGCCTGTGCATGTCACCACTTCCAGTTTTCCCAGATCCTGGAATTTTTTAAAGGCATTGAGCAGGTTCCTGCCGTATCTGGCCACAAAAATCTCGTGGCAGAGACGGAACTTCCTCAAGTACATGTGGGCCAGAGCATTGAATTGCGGTTCGAATTGAGTGCGTACCACCTCTTTCTCGGCCAGCTCAATTAACCGGAAGAGGTATTCGAGGTATCTGTCCTGAAGGAGCGGATCGCTCAGCATGCACATCAGCGGTGGGGTGACGGACATGGTGATTCTGAAGTCAGCACCCTCGCTGAGCAACCTGTCGTAAATGTCGATCAGTGGGATATAGGTTTCGGTAATGGCTTCGAACAGCCAGTCCTCTTCCATGAAACGCGGATATTCCGGATGCCTGACATAGGGCAGATGCGCATGCAGCACAAGTGCCAGATAGCCTTTGAAATTACTCTTGTCCATCTTTATTCTCCCAGGATGAATTGGCTAAACAATCATAACACAATATGAGGCGATTAAAAAGGGACTGTTGTGAGGCAGTCCCTGATTCATGACACAAACAATTCTTAAGAAACATGTTTAAGCGGTCAAGCGGACAGGCGATAAAGCGACAATAAATCCACTTGTTCTCATAACCGCTTTTCCTTTCCGAATCCAATCACTTTGTGCACTTGTTGACTACAGGGGTGATCTTCCTCTGATGTTTCCGGTCCTTAGACTGGGCTTCAACGGGAATGACCTGTTCCCCGTCAGGCAGGGCGAATCTGAGTGTGAAAGTGCCGTCCGGTCGGAGTTTTACAGGTACTCCCTGCACAGTCAGGCTGGCATCCGGTTCAGTTGCGCCATAAACAATCAGCTCAGTCGCCACACGCAGCCAGAAGTCGCTCTTTTCTTCAGGAGGTTTCTGACCGGACAGAACTCCACTGGAAAAGCTGGAGACTGCTCCTGAAGACATCTCTTCGTGAAATCTCTTGCTCAGAATACCCTTGACATCAAAGGAACTCTTACCAATGGCTTCTCCGCCAGAGAGCTGGTACATCTTGGAATAATCCTCTTCAACGCTCAGCCATTTATCATCGACTATTTCGGACACTGAGTCCCTGGGAGCCCGGACGACATTGGATCGCGCGATCAGGATGAACTGCCCCTCAGGCGTGATCAGGCCCAGATCAGCGAGATAATTACGGTCAGGGCTGCCAACATTGACATACCAGTTCCTGGCATCGGCAGTCACATTCTGGTCAAAATAGCTGTGCGCGTTTTCCCCGTTGAAAGCAACATCCGTCACATCATAGACTCTGACCACGAACCTGGAAGACTTGAAACGGTCTCCGAGAGAAGACTTCAAACCTGAAAGCTTGTCCGGCGTGATCATCCAGTAAGCGTGAAGCCAGTATGGATCAACTACCATCAGAGCCACTTTGTCGCTGCCGTAGTCTTTGGGCAGGCGCGCTCCAGGGGTGGTCGCCTGTGGAGCTGAAGCGGAACTGGCCTGGCCTGAACTGCCCATTGGCTTAAAATCGTCTTTTTGTACCATTTTTCCTCCAACTATATCCAGTGTTATTGATCTTTAACTCCAACTTTACCGGAAACGATCACGATGCCCGGAAATATTAGCAATTTTTGTTCCAAATCAATAAATCCCTGTTTTCAGCGGATCGCATCACTCAGATTCTGTTCCGGCTGATTAATAAATGGTCAGCGTCGAGGGTGTGGTGTCTAATAATTGTTCATTTCAGCCATACTGTGGATTCGGAAAAGCCTGTTGAGGCACTATTGCCTCACATGAGCCTTTACCTGAAACAAAGCTGGAAAAAAATTGCATAAGGCTCTGTTGACTATTCGGCAGCGGTTGACTTATACTTCAGCCATGAACAAATGACACGCCCAGTAGAGACGCAATGCATTGCGTCTCTACTGAGGATTTGTATCCAAGAGGAGACAAGACCATGTCTTTGAGATCTTTTCCAGGTGGTATTCACCCGGATGACATGAAACATCTTTCCCGAAACCGGAAAATCGAGCCTGTCCCCATGCCGGAGAAGCTGATTATCCCCATGTCACAGCATATCGGCGCTCCGGCTAAATGCATTGTAAAGAAGGGTGACCGGGTACGCAGGGGTCAGAAAATCGGAGAAGCCGAAGGTTTTGTTTCTGTACCTGTACACGCTTCTGCTTCAGGAGAAGTAACCGCTGTAGGCGAGGCTATGCACCCGTTCGGCAAAATGCTCATGTCTGTAACGATCAAGCCTGATGAAAGCGGTGATACGGTTGAGGGATGGGGAGTTGAAAGACCATGGGAGGAACTGAGCCGCGATGAACTGAAAACCCTGGTCAGGGAAGCCGGAATTGTGGGGCTTGGCGGAGCCACTTTTCCGACCCATGTCAAGCTGTCCCCCCCGCCGGACAAGCATATCAACACTCTTGTGATTAATGCTGCTGAATGCGAGCCCTATCTGACTTCAGATTATAGACTGATGATGGAAAAGACTCATGAGCTGCTTTCAGGCATCCGCATTCTGAAGAAAATTCTCGATGTCGAAGAGTGCCGTATCGGCATAGAGTCGAACAAAAAAGATTGTTTCGAGATACTGGAAAAAGAGATCCAGGCCCAGGGACTGGCCGGAATAACACCGATTCTTTTAGAGGTCAAGTACCCCCAAGGCGCTGAGATCCAGCTGATTTACGCGCTCACAGGCAGAGAAGTTCCATCAGGAAAGCTTCCGATGGACGCCGGGGTGGTTGTGCAGAATGCAGGCACGGCTATTGCAGTGAGCGAGGCAGTGGAAAGAAACATTCCCCTGACAGAACGGGTGGTAACAGTTACCGGGTCCACGGTTGGAACACCTGGAAATTACTTAGTGCCTTTCGGTACTCCTCTTAAGCACCTGCTGGATGTGGCAAGGGCAGACCTGGAAAAAACGGGGAAGATCATTTTTGGGGGACCGATGATGGGCATGGCTCAGGCTTTTCTTGATGTACCTGTAATCAAGGGAACATCAGGGGTGCTGCTCCAGGCTCTGGATGAAACTATTAAGGATTCCACCTATTCTTCGTGCCTTCGCTGCGGCAAATGTGTTGAAATATGCCCGATGTGGCTGATGCCCACCAGGTTTGGCAGCCTGTCCCGTACAGGCCGTTTTCAAGAATGCGAAGAGGCCGGCCTGTTCGACTGCAAGGAATGTGGCTCGTGCACTTTTGTCTGCCCATCACATATTCCGTTGACGCATTTTATCAAGCTGGCCAAGTTCAGAGTGCTTGAAGAGAAACGCAGGCAGAAATCCTGACGGAGAGACCGAATATGAAAAAACTGATTGTTTCCAGCGCACCTCACATTCATTGCGGCGAAACGGTCCAGGGAATCATGCTGGATGTTCTCGTCGCGCTGGCCCCGGCAACATTGGCAGGAGTCTATTTTTTCGGGCTCAAAGCACTGATGCTATACACGGTGTGTATTGCCGTCTGTGTTGTCACTGAATGGCTGTATCAGAGAATCTGCGGATTCAAGATCACCATCAAAGACCTCTCCGCTATTGTCACAGGCCTGTTGCTGGCCATGGTGCTTCCTCCGCAGACGCCATGGTGGGTTGCGGCAATCGGAGGGTTTGTTTCAATCTTCGTCGCCAAGCAAGTGTTCGGAGGTATCGGGTACAACATTTTCAACCCCGCTCTGGTGGGGCGTGCTTTTCTGCTCGCTTCCTGGCCGGTCTATCTGACCTCATGGAGTGAGCCGGCTAAGCTGATGTCCGGAAACTGGTTCAGCCTGACTGATGCAGTGAGTACGGCCACCCCTTTGACTCTGGCCAAGAATGGAGAATACACAACAAAGCTGGCCGACCTTTTTTTTGGCAATGTTGGAGGTTGTGTCGGTGAGACTTCGGCTATTGCCCTGCTGCTGGGTGCGGCCTACCTTTTTTATCGCGGGCATATCTCCTGGCATATTCCGCTGCCTTATGTCGGCACAGTAGCCCTTCTGACATGGGTGATGGGGGAAAATGGTGTTTTTACAGGACATCCGCTTTTTCATGTGCTGGCCGGCGGCTTGATACTTGGTGCTTTTTTCATGGCAACAGACATGGTCACCTCGCCTGTTACCGGACGGGGCAAAGTGATTTTCGGAATCGGTGCCGGAATACTGGTGGTGCTTATCAGAAAATTCGGTGGCTACCCTGAAGGTGTATGCTATTCAATCCTGTTGATGAACGCTGCCGTTCCTTTGATTGACAGGCTCTGTATTGCGCGCAGATTCGGGGAGGTGCGGGCATGAACATCGTCAAAATGGCGCTAATTTTAGCCGTTTTCTGTCTGGCCTCAGCGGGATCTCTGTATTATGTAAACACCATGACTCAGCCGGAAATCACTAATCGCGCTGTTGTGGAAGAGGATTCTGCCAGGCGTGGCCTGCTGCTTGGCGACACGATCGATCTTCTGGACATACCTGACGGAACATATACATGTGAATGGAACCAGAAAAACCACGCTGATGCGCTGAACCTTGTGATCAAGGAACGCGTTATCCGTAAGCTTGAAGGCAGAATTCCCGGCGATGTCAAGGCCACTGATCAACAGGTTGATGAACTGACAGCCAAGTACAACACGGAAAAAAAAATTACGACCTTCAGTCTGGATGAAAACCTTCAGGCTCTTATGAATCTGATTAAATCGGCTTTGCAGAAAGCCGTTGCTTTTGAGTGCTTTCTTGTGGCAGGCATCCCGGTGTCGGATTCTTCAGATCCGGGAAAATCATGGACTTTGCGCAAGATTTTTCGAGTCGAGCAGCAGGGTTCTTTAGAAGTCGCGGTTCAGATGGACCGGGAAACTTCCTTAGTTTACAAATATGACCCGGCCGGGAAACGGCTGCAACTGGTATCTTGTGCTGGAAAGAAGTTCGATGAACTGCCGCAACAGGTGTTTCTTGATAACGGAAGAACAGATAAAAAGTATCTGCTTAATCCCTCCTTTGACCGCTATTTTATTGGCAGCATGGGCGGAAAGCCGCTGGGTGTCGTCTCAACTTTTTCAACACCCGGGTATGGAGGCCCGATCCGCTGCATGACGGCTTTTGATTTTACCGGCCGCATCAAGGGGACCAAGGTGCTTTCACACACAGAGACTCCGGGTCTGGGCGCAAAAATTGCAGAGATTAATCCCCTGACCTCGGACAGAATTTCCACTAAATACAGCAATCCGAACATGAACAGGAACAAACCCTGGTTTCAGGAGCAATTCAAGGGACTGTCCATCAAAGAGGCTTTTCTCAGCAGGGAGAACTCAGACGGCAAAGTGGATGCCATTACTGCTGCCACAATTTCTTCCAAAGCGGTTACAGGGGCAATTCGCCAGAAAATGAATGAGTTTTTAGAACTCAAGGACTTTTTCGGTAAGCCACAAGGGGTGAAATAATGAGCAATTTTACCAAGGGTATCTTTGAGGAAAATCCGGTTTTCAGGCTGGTCTTAGGTATGTGCCCGACACTGGCTGTCACCAGTTCGGCTGAGAATGGCATGGGCATGGGGCTGGCTTCCACCTTTGTGCTGACAGGGTCCAGCCTGATTATTTCCATGCTGCGCAAAGTGATTCCACCCAAAATCCGCATCCCGGTCTTTCTGGTGGTTATCGCCACCTTTGTGACTATCACTGATCTTTGTATGGCCGCATATCTTCCTGATCTGCACCGCTCCCTGGGTATTTTCATTCCTCTCATTGTGGTGAACTGCATTGTCATCGGCCGGGCAGAAGCCTTTGCTTTCAAGTCGCCGGTGCTCCCCTCACTTGTTGATGCACTGGGCATGGGATGCGGGTTTACAGCAGCTTTGACCCTGCTCGGGTCTGTGCGGGAAACCCTTGGCAATGGCACGATTTTCAACATTCCCCTCTTTGGATCGCAGTTTGAACCGGCAATAATGATGATTCTGCCGCCAGGAGCATTTCTTACTCTGGGTCTTCTGCTCGGGTACTTCAACTATGTGTCGTTGAAGAAAAAAGAAAGGAGGGCCTGCTGATGTTCAGGGAACTGCTGTTTATCATTATCGGCACAGTGTTTGTCAATAATTTCGTGCTTTCGAGGTTCCTGGGAATCTGCCCGTTCATCGGCGTGTCGAAAAAGCTGGAGACTGCTGTAGGCATGGGTGGAGCAGTGGTTTTTGTCATGGGCATGGCATCCGCTGTCACCTGGGTTATCTATTACTACATCCTGAATCCATATCATCTTCACTTTCTGCAGACCATTACCTTTATTCTGGTGATAGCGTCCCTGGTGCAGTTCGTGGAGCTTTTTCTGCAGAAACACATTCCGGCCCTGTATCAGGCTCTGGGCATATATCTGCCTCTCATCAGCACCAATTGCGCAGTGCTGGGTGTGGCTCTGCTCAGTGTACAGAAAGAATATCACTTCATTCCTGCAGTTGTGTCGGGTATTGGTGCGGCTACAGGATTTACGCTGGCTCTGGTTTTGATGGCAGGCATTCGCGAACGGCTCGAGTTGTGCGACATTCCGCGTCCTTTGCAGGGTGTGCCGATCGCTTTTATCGTTTCAGCTTTGCTGGCAACGGCTTTTATGGGGTTCGCCGGCATGATTCCGGAGTGATCGAGCGGAAAAGCGCTTATGCGGGGAAGCGGACATGCGGAAAACGGATTGTAGAGACGCGCTGCGGCGCGTCTCATCTTAGGGATATGCTGAGGATAACGCGGGTTTTTTAATTCCCAGTCATAGGCTCAAGGGCTGCCTGAGGCAGACTTAAAACGGTCCAGTCTTTGCCGACACGGACCCTGGCAGTGCCGTTGGCGAAATCCGTCGCTTCATCGTAAAGGCACTCAAAAGCGGTTTCACCGGTCAGGTCCAGGAAGCCCCATTTGCCCGCTTCTGACACCCTCGCCATTCCGCATGAAAAGGATCTTGCTTCATCGTAAACCGGTTTTTTCAGCCAGAATCCTGTGCGGTCGATGTATCCCCATTTGTCTTTAGATTTTACGGCTGCAGCGCCTTCTGAGAAATCAAGGGCTTCGGTGAATTCCGGGTCTATCACTACCCGTCCGTCCCGGTCCATGAATCCATAAAGCCCTTTTAAACGAATTACAGCCAGCCCCTCCCTGAACTGATAAGCTATTCCTGGGTCCAGGCCGTTTTCCTCAAGTTCTTCTGCGCTGTGTTCAATGTTTTCATCTATGACATCCAGTTCTTCCCCGAAGAAATCCTCGAGCATGGCCAAAGTTTCTTCTTCCAGTGAAGATTTTTTACTGCTATCTGGTTTAACGACATCGAATTTTGCCGTTGCTGCAGGTGTCTGTGGAAGGATGACCGGAATTTTATGTGGGACAGTCTCTGTTTTTCGCCCGGGAGGAGCATTTTCTGCTGGATGATCTTTCTTTTCCTGCAGTACTTTCTTCAGATGCCGGCTGAAACCTGATTCATGCATGACTGGCGCATTGTCTCCGGTCATGGGGGCACTGGTCGGGTCAAAAGTGTCCGGAATGTTGTTTGGCGGCTTAAAAGCAACAACGCTTTCCGCGATCCGGATATCTGTTTTGCGCTGATCTGGTATTGCCGCGCTGCCTGCTACGCCGAGCATTGGCATTGCCAACGGGTCGATCTCGCGGTCAGGGACGACAGCCATGTCTGTTGATGTTCCGGATGTTTGTCTGCGATCAGCTTGGAGAGCTAAGCAGGATTTCATCATGTCGGTTACTTCCCGGGCAGCGGGGGTCCCGGGGGTCTCCCGCTCTCTGTGACTGATCAGCCCAATCTGCCTTGCGGCCTGGGCCAGCATGATGCCGAATCCTGATCCGGGAGCTGATGAATTTTTCAAGACGGGCACGGGTTTATCCTGCAGATAAAACTCAGCCAGTTCTCCGCCGGTCACAGAATCGATTTCCGATGAGGAACGGAAAGAAGCGCTGCTTCGGGTGTCAATCTGTTTTTTCAGGGCATCCTGACCCTCGATGACTTGTGATCTCCAGTAGTCCCAGATCCGTGAAGCTTTGGAGACTGTTCCTGCATCGCGCATGTAAGTCTCTCCGAGCATACTCTTTGTGGTTTCGTCTAAGCTGGGATCAACAGCCCGGGGTACAGTTCTATCAAGTAAGGCCATGCTTTTTTCAACATCAGCAAGCATGTGGTCAATGCCTGAAGAAAAGGTTTTTTCATATGCTGTCGGTGTGAGTGACTGGTTGTGATCGTTCAGATAAAAGGTCGAAATCAGGCTTTCTGTTTCCTGATCCAAAGCAGAGGTTTTTTCCTGGTCGATCTTGTCCGTCAATGACAGCAGCCGTCCCAGGTCTGAACCTGTCTGCTCAGCAAGTCTGGCGTGTTTCTCGTTTGCTTCGGTCAGGGTTTTACCGAGCGCTGATTTTTCTAAGTAGTATTGATTGATGACCGATTCGGTCTCACTTTCCATTGATGGTGGTGATTTGCACTGCAGGGCAGCAACCCCCTGAACCGGGTTTTCCGGTCTGTTCGAAACCCGGTAGTAAATGGTGCGGGCAAGCTGACCCAGAGTCTGGCTCTCCTGCACTGTGCGTGAAAGATCAATCCCGGCATCTTTGCCGCTGGGGAGATTCCTGTTTTCTTCAAATGCGAGGCATGGAGATCTTCCGTAATCAATTTTCAAGTCGGTCTGATCATCAATTTTGTCTGTCCCAAGCAGGGTCAGTTCTTCATCAAGGTAATAACTGCGCAGGGTGTTTTCTGTAATCAGATCCATGCCGGAGCAGTCTTCAAAGGACAGGGTGCGGACCAGATTGCTGCTGAAACGGTCCCGCAGGCGTTTGACGGTTTCCTGCAGGGTGCATTCTATTGTGACGGGTGAGGTTTCGGCTGCAGAAATCTCCTCGGATCCGGTCCGTGGGACTGAATTCATCACAATTGGTTCCTGGCGCTTTTTCTCAGCCTCAAACAACCAGTTGAAGTCATGCGTTTCGGTAAAATCGGTGTTTTCTGCAGTTTCCATGGTATCCATGCGCGACAGAGCCCCGGAAAGAAATGCTGCAGTCACCTCGCGGCTGGAAGACATGGATTCAGCGAAGACCGGTTTCATTCTGTGGAACCATTCGCGCTTGGCTGCAATCTTTCTTACCAGTTCTGAGTACCGCGGGCAGAGTCCGGGATCCGCGCTCTTCTGCGGTGATAAATGTTGTGTCTTGTGATCTTCATCTTCTTCAATGATTACAGTTTCGACTGTACCGGATGCAATCTCTATCGGGGAGTCGTTTGTTTCAGCAACGACAGAGATTTCAGTTGTCGGGTCCGCATCAGGGGAAGGCTTAGTTTCCCCCCCGGCGGCTTCTAACCCTGACGGCGGAAAAAGCCAGAAGTTTCTATCAATCAGTTCTCGCATTGGAGAAGATTCCAGTTTTTTCTTATCAGGGGGAGGCTCATTGGCAGCTGCCGAAACCTCTTCAGTCACTTTTTCCGATGGTTTCGCGGGTAATGCCTGTATTACCGGGATGACCTGTTTTTCTCCGGCAGGATGCTGGATGTGTATCTCTGATGAACTCAGAGGTCT
>JAQTRI010000108.1 GCA_028711905.1 Candidatus Wallbacteria bacterium
CCACAGCTCAAGATCACCGGCATCGATGTATGCCCTGATCCCCATGACCCTGTAATCAGGAGTGGTCAGATCACCGTAGTTCTTAAGGAAGAATTCGTAGTTTTCATAATTGCGGTTGTAGAAATTGATTTCCCAGCGCAGATTGAGCATAACCACGAATTCGGCGCCAGCCATGGCCTGGCCATAATACTGGTTGACCGGAATGACTTCCCAGTACTCGATGTCCTTCAGATAATCGTCATTGACATCAAAAATACCGTTATTGTTTTCATCGTCCACAGCGAGTTCAGGCAGCCACATGTCGAGAATGGCCGGGATATTTCCGTTGACAGTCAGATCCATGCCGTCAAACACTGTGGTCGGAGCAGTTTCCTGGAATGCGCCTCTGGCTTTGAGCAAGGCATTGGCTTTTCCGACTGCATCGCCGGAGATGAAAGACTGGGCGTATTCCATTATTCCGTCTTTAAAGGCCTTGACCGGCTTGAGCACAGGATTGTTGTCGGCACTGGACGGGTCATACTGCGGTGGCAGCATCAGGTAAATGAACCTGTAGACTCCGTCCTTTTTCACGATCTGCCCATCCATGCCACCGATGAAGTTCTGTGCCTGGTCATAATAAGGCACGAAGAAACCGTATTCACCGTCCATATTCGGCCAGACATTGAGTTCCATGCCGTCCTGATAGATCGGATTATTCACTGCGCGGCTGTACCAGAAGCCGTTGAAGTAATTGTACATCTCAGTGAACGAAGGCCTGGACGAATCGAACAGGTTCATCACAGTGTCGACAGTCGGGCTTGTGGCTGTAAGATCCTGCATCAGGCTGTTGAACTGAATCAGCAGAGCCTTGATGGCTGCCTGATCAGCATCGGTCATGCCATAGCCGACAGTGGATGTGAAGTTGCCTGCAGCCATATAAAAGTCATAGTAAAGGAATGTAATGGCACTGATCGAATTGTCGGCTTCGGATACGATCAGCTTGACCACTAACGAGGTGCCATTCATGGTGCGACAGTCGAGAATGACTTCTTTATTGCCATCGCCGAGAGAATAGGCACTCCTGATCTGGCCTTCATAGAGCTGCGGCGCCCAGGTGTCAGGCATCACGAGTGAGCCGTTGTTGATCTGGTTGATGGCATCCATCATGAACCAGTCGGCATAAGCATCGACAAAAGCCGATGTGTCGCTCTTGGCTTTTACTGCTGCCACGAAATTATCAAGCACCGGCTGCACAGCGGCCTTGATCGCGTTCCAGCGGTCTGCAGTCAGGTAGGACATCTGCACATGGTACAGATACCATCCTGCAGTACCGGCCTTGTTGACTCCGCGGGAGAGTATAAGCACAGTGCCGTCATTCAGCTCGACCCTGGCCATGGAAGGACCGACCATTTCGCCGTAGATCGGGTATTTGTCGCTGAAACTGACGCTGCTGTCAGCCAGAGCACCTGTCGGGATCAGAGCGGGATTAAAGAGCGCGCTGGCAAATTTTTCGGCATTGCTCTGAATCTGCGGATCAAGGTCATTGGATTTGAGCCAGATCGCTTCCATCACCTTGGCAAGCTCAGTCTGCTTGTTGCCGTCTGCGATTCCGGCCCACTGCTGCTTAAGTGTGTTCATGGAACCAAGGGCAGAGTTGACTGCCGCGTAAACCTGGTCCATTTCATACATGCCTGCCATATTCTGCTCAGTCCAGGCATCTGTGATGCGCCACTGCATGGTTTCGCCCACCAGCAGTTTTCCCCAGGTCAGGTGCCGGATTTCAAAGATTTCCTGAGGCAGGCCATTGACCATCTGTGTGAAGCGATACTGGAAGACGAATTCCATGTCATAATCCACACCATTGTTGCGGAAATTGACAGGCATAGAATTCATCAGCATGTACTCTTTCACAGGAGCTTTCATGACTGTCAGCACGCGGTCTTTCATGAAAGTAACGAAATCCGGCCTGAACGGTGTGATCCAGGCATTGACAAAGTTCAGGGCCGCAGTGTCACACTCGGTCTGAGTTTTGTTCTGCGCATTGAACGAGAACATCTGGAACATGGACTGGTCGCCGACTCCGCGATCTCCTGCCTGAGCAGACAGGTTGCCGGTCCAGTCGCCGAATTTGTGGAATCCGGCCATATCAGTGTAGATGTTGTTGAAAATGGTCGGATCTGCAGCGAAAGTGTCGTTCATAAAGGCCATTTCATTCTGGGCCTGTTCGATCAGATACCAGCCCTTGGTGGTGCCGTCGTCATAATACACCACAAAGAACTTCATCGAGGGTTCGATCAGGTTGTAAGTCTTCGGTGTGGCAGTCATATTGGTGTTCATCATGATCTCAGGATCGATGAAACCGTTCTGATCAGCCACCACTTCGCCTGTGACATGGAAGTTGTACACATTGACCAGAGCATCCCAGATGTGGAACTCGCCTACATCCGCGGCATCGTAACTGACTGTCACTTTGCGCAGATTATTGAGCCTGCGTGTCCAGACCTCTCTGGCATACTGCTTGGCTGTATTATCCGGGATGAAATGCGTCATCAGGTTTTCGACATTCGGATTGGCGTCATCAAGTGCGTTGAGTGCAGTGATAAAAGCCTTGACCCTGTTGACAGCGGCTGTTTTGGCTGCTTCCGAATCGACCATGCGGAACATGATCTCGAAATAGTCCGAGTGCTGGGTGTATACCAGGCTGTCTGCAAGTTTGGTCTTAAGGGTCAGCTTAGCCATATAATCGCTGCCTGCCGTCAGTTTGGACAGATCAGTGAAGTTGAACAGGTCTTTGATTGTAGTGTCAAGGGTCTTTTCGCCTGACCACACCAGTGTGGCGGCAGTCGGATCAGTTGCGCCGGCCTTCCAGAATTCAAAGAACAGCTTGCTGTCCTTGGGTTCTGAAATATAGACCTTGACGGCCTTATTCTGGGCATCATAGAAGGCTTCGCGGATGTAAAGCCCGGTCATGGTGTAGGTGCCCTGGGTCGAGTCAAAGGTCATGGCCTGAGAAGCCACCTTGATTGACAGGCTGCGCATGCCTGTGGCCAGTGCATCATCTGTTACCACAAAGTCTAAGCGGTATTCGCCCGGATAGGCATCGGCCGGGATCTGAAAACCATGCATAAAGAAGTGTTTCGGGTCAGCAGCGTCCCTGGTCATAGCCACAGTCTGCTGCAGTGTATTGGTTGAGTCAAAGATCTTGATGGCTGTGCCTGTGATCTTGGCAGCGCCCTGCGGATGATCGGCAATGCAGTCAAAATCAATGATGTCACCGGCCAAGGCGTAATCCACAAACGAGCCGGTTCCGGCAAACGCGGCTGTGACACCGATCACAACCGGCTTGTTGGCCTGCCAGGCTGTCGCGAAATCATCTGTCTTGTTGCCGTTTAAGAGCTGGATCATGTCGGATGCTTTCTGATACTGCGGCACACCAGGGTAATTCTTGATGATTCTCTGCAGATACACCTGAGCATTGGTGGTGTCAGTCAGATGATCTTTATAGATTTCCGCGATTTTCAGAAGGGCCTGCGCCTTTTCCTGATTAATGGCTGTGGTAGAGTCCAGCACCTTTTTTAGGTCAGATATGGCTTCCAGAGCCACATCGCGACCGACAAAACCGGTATAGGTCTCTGCGTCAAAGATTTTTTCCATAGCCAGCTTGAGGTAGTAGCGGGCCGGATTCGCTTCAGCGCTGACCGGCTGGTAGAGCTGGGCCATAGTCTGGGCCACTGCCTGCACCACCGTGCCTTTAATGATGGCGAAGATAGCGCTGGTTTCATCAGTGGCTGCGCTGATATCGCTCAGGGAGTTGATGGTCTGGGTGCCGATCATCAGTCCATTGAAACCGTCCTTGGCTTCCATGCAGGACTTGATCGCCATGTCAATGGCCAGGTTGGCCATCTCAAGCATCTGAGTCTTGACTTCCTGGATGTTTTCAGTCACTTTGGCCAGATAAGGCTTGGCTAAGTCCGGCTTGCCCATTTCGTAATAGGTTTTGCCCAGACCGTAGTTGAAATTGTGATCATCACCCACTGCGACTACTTCCAGGGAAGTGCCGAGATATCCGTAAGCTCCCGGATTCTCCTTGACCTTCTTGGCAGTGTCGAAAATGTCTTTGGCGCTTTCGAATTCACCGGCATTGAGCTTGGCCATGGCCTTGGTCTGGATCATGTGCACAGGCTTGAGATTATTGGGAGAGAAGTCTCCACCTGTGGGCATGAACTCGATCGCCTGCTGCTGAGCAGTCGGAGCTGCCTTGATGATGTCATTGGCTGTGTCTGCGAAAACCGCTGCTACATCACTGTATGTGGGTTCGCCCACAGCCAGCTTGCTCGCAACTTTGGCTCCGGCGAAATTAGCTGCCAGCTTGTAGCCGTTCTTAACATCATCGCTCACAGCAGTCCCGCTTAAATTCGTAAGAGTTCCCGCTGCCAGTTCTTTGCCGAGCGAGGCGTTTTTCAGAGCCTCTTTAAGAAGGGCTTTAGACTCAGCGTCAGGGGCTTTGTAAGCGAACATGCGATAGCCGGCGCGCTGCGGAGCGCTCTGCTGTTCGCCGTTGTAGCCTGAGATTGCATCGGCGTATGCGGACTGGCAAGCTGAAAGAAGGATCACGATGTTGGTGTATGTCGTGGTGCCTGTCAGGCTTTCGTTTTCCAGAATCTTCTTGTGATATTTCAGTGTGGCTGCTGTGGCGTCAGCGCCGATCAGGCCATCATAGCCGGTCTTCAGAGCCGAATAATAGGCACTGGCATTGGTATAATCACCGACTGCATATGCCTGATAAGTGGAGTAATTGCTCTTGGCCGAGGTGTAATAGGTGTCTGCATCCTGCAGGGGCGATCCCTGGGTGGCCGGAGAATAAGTGAACCCGCCCTTGATGGCAGTGAAGTAATTCAGGCCGCTCTTGAGGATCCAGTTGTCGAATGTGATGGTAAAAGAGTAGGTTACGCCTGTGGTCAATGTTTCGCCGACAGTTTCGAGAATCTCGGCGATATTGGCCACGATCAGGGCTTCACTGGTACCTGTGACAGTCCAGATGTCGCTGTTGTTGACATCAGTTGCCGTGCCCCAGCTGGTGCCATTGTAAAGATTGACCGCGGTTTTTTCGGTCCCTGTCACGCTAAGGGCACCGGCAGCGTGTTTCAGGCCGGACAGTGTGGCCGACACTTTGCGTGTGGTGCCTTCGATCAGAATACTGATCGGGGTCTGGGCTTCGAAACTTGTCATGTTAAAGGTGGTGAGTGTCAGGCTGAGATTGAAGCTCGCTGAGTTCGTGACAGTCAGATTGCTGGCCAGCTGAAGAACGCCTGCTGTGCCGGAGGACTGCAGATTGGTGCTGTTAACACCGGTTCCGTCCTTGACTAAGGCTGCTGCGCTTCCGGAATATCCGGCGATGCTGGCTTTAGTCGTGTAAGCTTCGACAGTCGCGTAAGCGGTTGTGCCGAAATAATCATTGGCTCCCAGTCCCAGATAGGTCCTGGTGGCTGTCACAATATTGTCAATCGTTGTGGCAGTGGTGATGCCTGCGCCGAGGTTAAAAACATCCTGATTGGCAGCGGCAGTGGTGGCGATTGTCGCAGTAAGAGCAGTGGCCTTGCCCGCGATTGCAGCTTCAACCTGGGCGACTGTTGTCAGGCCGGCGAAATCCGCAGTGGCCAGACCCATGGCCTTGAGAGCCGCAGTGGTGTTGCCCAGTGTGACATGGTGATTCTTGACTTCAGCAGTGGCTGTCGTAGTGCCGAGGTCGATCACATCGCAGAGCACAACTTCCCTTGTGGCAGTCGTATTACCTGTGATTGTGACCAGAAACGGCCCGGCAGTCGATGCTGCGGACACTAATGCCGTGTAAGCGCCTGTGCCGTCAGTGGTCACGGTTCCGGAACCGATCGCGCCGGATTTGTTGTACACTTTGACATTTCCGCTGATCAGCTTGCTGTTAGCCGCGACACCAGCAAGTGTGAAAGAAGAGCCGGAACTGTCGTCACTTGAACCGAAACAACCGGTGAACACGAGGGACGCGGTAATGAGAACCATCACCAGCGCCAAGGTCTTTAGGGTGCGATACATACAGATACCTCCTGAAATTTTATTGGGTTTGTTTCTTTTACTGAATAAGGTACATAAAACGCATGGGTATTCCTCACCCCTGCACTATGCACGCCGCATTAATGCGGTCTTTATTCTCATTGGCGCTGATTGTAACGAAGAAGCGAGGTGATGTCAATTGCACTGCCGGAAGTCACAATTCCCGCCCGGGGCTGGCTTTTCCGGCTGCGTCTGAAAAAATGAATGTACCGGATACCATTCGAGGCGGATCGCAGCATTATGTTGATTTCCCGAACAGCTGCATCATCTGTAAATACAGAATCCCTGCGCAAAGCGCTCTATCAATGAAATGTTTATTCCCGCAGCATCCTGACAGCTGCCCCTCTGTCCTCTGCCTCGAACACAAAACTGCCGGCCACCAGAATGTCCGCGCCCGCTTC
The DNA here is from genome assembly GCA_028711905.1 of Candidatus Wallbacteria bacterium. Taxonomy (GTDB): domain Bacteria; phylum Muiribacteriota; class JAQTZZ01; order JAQTZZ01; family JAQTZZ01; genus JAQTRI01. The sequence goes on from JAQTRI010000108.1 coordinate 6,468, forward strand.
GCGAACGGCTTTGGCGGTTTCGGCATTGACTCCGCCGTCAACCTGAATCAGGATTTTTTTCCCGCATTGATCGATAAAAGATCGGATGGCGGTGATCTTTTCCAGTGCGGTCGGAATGAATTTCTGTCCGCCGAACCCGGGATTTACCGACATCACCAGTACCATATCCACTGCATCGAAAATATAGCGCAGGGTTTCCCATGGCGTGCCTGGATTAAAAGAAATGCCTGCTTTGCATCCTGCTTCCCTGATGCTGCGGCATAACCGCTCAGGGTGGATGGTGGCTTCAGCCTGAAAGGTGATGAATGCGGGCTTGATCCGGGAAAAAGGCTCAACATAATCTTCAGGGCTTTCAACCATCAGGTGCACATCAAGAGGAACAGCCGTGATTTTTCCGATGTTTTTCACAACAGGGTATCCAAAGGTGATGTTAGGCACAAAATGTCCATCCATCACATCTAAATGCAGCAGGTCCGCGCCGGCCTGTTCAATGGTTTTCAGATCCCGTTCCAGGTTGTTGAAATCAGCCGAGAGGATCGAGGGGGCGATTTTCACCATGGGGTTTGTGTCCTTTCCCTTTGCTTTGAGAGAACAGAGTCGAACCATGAAGCCGGGCTGTGCAGATTGACAAAACGGCACAGGTCAGAGAGATGTCCGGCACGCGGTCCGAGCAAAAATGATTCGATCATATCCGATTCACAGTCATCGCGCCTGACTCCGGGTCTGCTCCTGCGCCAGAGTTCCAGGTTTGTGTCACAAAAAAACTGTTCCATAATCCTGCTTTCCGCAGGCACTACGGTCCCTGGGAACAATTCCTCCCTGAAGTCCAGCCAGGTCAGATTCTCAAATCCTGAGCCACATCGCTGAGACACCTCTCCCGGACCTGCTGGTACGGAAAACAGGAGCGCCATGGCTGTCTGCCAGGGCATTTCGTTTTGGAGCCAGGCATTTCCAAAGATAAGGTCCCGCCAGTCGTGTTCAACCAGATAATCCTGAACAGATTCTTCCCGCCAGTAGTTGCCGAAAAAAGCGTGCTCGAGCAGGAAATGAGCCGAGTCACCCCGAACCGCGGCCGGATCATGGGAAGCCGCAGTAAGAAATGATCCGGTTTCCGGGTCATACCACCGTCCATTGAAAAAATACATCCCGCTCACCTGATCAAAGTAATGCCCGCGCCATCCAAGCGGGATTATCGGTTTTTTTTCGCACAGTCCCTGCGCATTATAATGCAGAATGTCCACCAGTTCTCCGCGCCTGTCAAATACCAGCCGGACATTGCCGAACTGATCCTGGCCGAAATAGAATTCATCCTTGCCGAGCATTCTGTAAACCCGGCCACGGCCGTCACAGATCCACGCTGTTCTGGAACTGTTCTCCGCTGTTTCAAAGATATCCCTGTCTGCAAAAAGGAACTTTTCCTCAGTTTGTCCTGAGGGGGAACTGGTCCTGCGCTCATGAATATTTCCCTGCCAGTCATAAACATACTCCACTGTCACATTACCCATCCGGACTCTGGTCAGAAAACCCCTGCCGTCATAGCTGTATTCTGCGGGATCTTTCCCTGTCCTCGACTCCCGGCCGCCGGATGAGGCATAACTGAAAGACACCTCTCCACTGCCGTCAGCCAGAGCTGAGCCGGTCACCTGTCCGGCACGATTGACACGGTAAACCACGCCCTTTTCCCGCTTCCTGTTCCACCCTGTCAGATATCCGTCGGCATCATATGCGAACTCTTCAACTGCGCCATCGCCGTACCAGGCCTTAGCAGGTCTCCCGCAGGATGCATATTCGAAACTGTCGGTCCGGCTCAGGCCCTCGTAATCATCGGTTCTGTGCTGGAGCCGCCCTGACAAATCATACTCATAGCTCATGGAATAGACAGCTTCTGTCCCGCGGAAATAACGCTCTGAATTCACTCTTCCCAACCGGTCATAGCCGATGCGTTTAACGATCCCGTTGGGATAGCGCACCAGTTTCACCCTGCCGGATGCATCGAACTCAAAATCAATGAGCCTCCCGTTGCGCGTTATGCGGTAAATCCCCCCCCTGCGGTCCAGGCTGAAGACCTGGCTGCTGAGTCCACACCGTGTTTCAGTGAGACGACCTGCGGAATCATGACTGAAATATTGCTCCATCCCCCAGTGCTTGAACAGCTTTTCCCTCAATCTGCCGCTGTCTGTGTATCTGAAAACAATCTCCCTGCTTCCACCAACGATTTCCAGAGGCTTCCCCAGCCGGTCGCGCCGGATTTTCCATGAGTTCCCGTCAGTCGTGATCTCAAGCAGATTGCCGAATGCGTCATAACTGCTGTGCCATCCCCCACCAGGGCGAATAAGGGAAACGATCCTCCCCAGCCCGTCAAAGCGGTATTCCAGGCTGTTACCTCCGCCGTAATCAACAGAAGTCAGGTATCCGTCACTGCCATAGGATACCGACAACTCACGGCCCATCGGAGATATGGCTTTTTTGATCCTTCCGCGACTGTCCCAGGAAAACCGCCGCTCTCCAGCAGGGCCATGAACAGAATTGATTGTTCCGTTATCAGCGCGCACAATTTTCCAGCTTCCTGCCCCGCTGCATTCAATTACGCCAGGCCGCCCTTTTTCATCGCGTGCGATTTTCCAGTTTCCTGAAGTTGTTTCGATTTCCGCCGGCGTTCCGCCGGGATTGCGCCTGATGCGCCATGATTCGAGTCCGTTGTTCCATCCGGCCAAGCCCCCGGAGCCGTCATATTCGACCTGCAGCAGTTTCATGCCTTCAAAAGAGATGCCGGACAGCCTGCCGCAAGGATCGTACTCCAGCCAGCCCATCCGGCCTTCCGGATCCTTATAGGTCTTGAGCTTTCCTCCTGGAGACCAGGAATACTCCCAACCCCCGCTGCCGTCCAACCGGCGGAGCCTGCCGTAATCATCATAAAACGCCACAGCTGCGCTCGATCCATTGATTCGCAGCTCCTCTGTGCCGGATATGGTCGTTCCGGTTATCTCTATGCTGCTCCCGCCAAACACGGCACTGCTTATTCTTCCGTTTCTGCGCATCAGATGGAATTCATCGCCATTTATTCCGCGCCAGGAACGGCTCCAGTCTCCGGAAGAGGTGAATTCTTCTCTGCCGGATTCATTGTCAATGCTCACTTTCGTGCCTGCATCATTCCAGATAAAGCCGACAAACATGTCGCAACCGGACATTTTCTGGGGTCGTCCGCGAAGATCTCGCTCGATCTTCAGGGTCTGTCCCTTGTATTCCGCGCCTGTCAAACGGCCATTCCCATCGCGGAAAAAGCGGCCGGGATAACCGTCAGGTCCGCGATCGCCTGTAAGAAATCCGCGGCTGTCATATGCGTATTCCGTAACCAGTCCTTCAGGAGTCGAGAGCCTGACCAGATTGCCAGAATTGTCGAAAAATCGTTCTTCTCTTGATGAATCTTCACCGACAAAAGTAATCACCCGT
>JAQTRI010000509.1 GCA_028711905.1 Candidatus Wallbacteria bacterium
TACATATCTTTACCCGCTATCAGGCGGCTCAGAACATCGCGACCATAATCGAACTCCCGGTTGCCGAGAGTGACCGCATCAAACGGGAGACAATCCATGATACGGGCTACAGCTTCCCCCTGAGTGTAGTATGAGTCTGGTGTGCCGGAAAAATTATCTCCATTGTCCACCCAGAGAAATGAACCACCTTCAGCCTCAGTCTGTGTTTTCAATTCAATAGCCGAGGACCCGAGGAAGTGGAGTCCGCCAATCTGCCTGCTGTCGTTTGTCTGCCTGATTTCTATCGGTGAAATATAGCCCTGAAGAATACCGGTCACCAGAATCGTGAGCTTCTCATTTTTTCTATCCCCGCTTCTGCCAAGAAAATTCAAGACAATCAGGGCGATTGCGATCAGGATAATGAGAGTAATCTTTTTTACATTCATCTGCTTTCAAACAATTGCAAAGCTTCTGCTTTGGCCGGGGCATCGTGCTCAAACAGGCCCCTGATGGCTGATGTCACAGTCATGCTTCCCGGTTTTTTCACCCCGCGCATGCTCATGCACATATGCTCAGCCTTGATCACCACGATCACGCCAAGAGGGTCGAGTTTTTCCATCAGAATGTCGGCCAGCTGGGTCGTCAATCTTTCCTGGAGTTGCGGACGGCGGGATAAAATGTCCAGAACTCTTGCCAGTTTTGAGATTCCGACAATGCGACCGTTTTTAGGGATATACCCGATATGAGCAAGTCCATGAAAAGGCAGAAAATGATGCTCGCAAATGGAATAGAGAGGAATGTCCTTGACAATGACAATCTCCTCGTGGCTTTCCTGGTAAAAAACATTGAGTACGGCCGAGGGATCCTGATCAAGTCCGGCAAAGATATCTTCGTACATGTCGGCAATACGCCGGGGGGTATCGCGCAGTCCTTCTCTCGACGGATTCTCGCCGATAGCGGCGAGAATTTCAGAAAAAGCTTTTTCAATTCTCGGTTTGTCCATCATCATCTCCTTCAATTCTCGGTTTGTCCATCATCATCTCCGGCAGCAGTTACCTGTTCGCCAATCCCTGCATCATCGGTCGGAATGACGGTGTCCGGCTTAACACCGAAAACAATGGCCTCCAGTTCTTTCCTGTTGACGGTTTCAACTTCCAGAAGCCTGAGAGCGAGAGTAACAAGCTTATCGCGGTTTTCAGTCAAGAGCTTCTGCGCGTTCTGGTAGCAGGCTGTGATGATTTCATTGACTTCATTATCGATTTTAGTAGCTGTGTCCTCGGAAAAATCCTTGATCTGTGCTATCTCCCGCCCCAGGAAAATATGCTGTTCCCGTTTCCCGAAGGTCCTTGGCCCAAGCTTTTCACTCATGCCCCATATACATACCATGTTATATGCAATGCCTGTTGCCTTTGCCAGATCGCTGGATGCCCCGGTGTAAATTTTATGAAAGATCAGTTCTTCGGCTGCCCTTCCACCAAGTGCCATTGTGATGACTGAAATGAAATAGTCCCTAGAGTACATATGCTTGTCTTCTTCCGGGAAATGGAAAGTGATTCCCAGAGCCCTGCCCCTGGGAATAATGGTGACCTTATGGATCGGGTCGGCATGCGGCACAAGGCTGCCGATCAGGGCATGGCCGGCCTCATGATAGGCAGTGACTTCTTTTTCGGCCTTGTTGATGATACGGCTTTTCATCTCAACACCGAGCAGAACTTTGTCTTTGGCTTCCTCAAAATCGATCATCTGCACACGGTTGCGTCCCTTGCGGGCGGCCAGAAGCGCTGCTTCATTGGTAAGATTGGAGATATCGGCACCGGTCAATCCAGGGGTGGAACCTGCCAGGCGTGAAAATTCGACATCATCAGCAAGAGGCATGTTCTTTGTGTGAACCTTGAAAATCTTTTCACGCCCCTTGAGGTCAGGGAGATCAACAACGATTTCCCTGTCAAAGCGGCCAGGTCGCAGCAATGCCGGGTCCAGCACATCAGGTCTGTTGGTCGCAGCCAGCAGAATCACTCCAGCGTTGGTTTCAAAACCATCCATCTCAACCAGCAGGGCATTGAGAGTCTGCTCGCGTTCATCATGACCACCACCGAGCCCGGTTCCACGCTGTCTTCCCACAGCATCGATTTCATCGATAAAAATTATGCATGGGGCACTTTTTTTCCCCTGCTCGAAAAGATCCCTCACCCTGGAAGCTCCAACTCCTACGAACATTTCAACAAAGTCGGATCCGGAAATAGTAAAAAACGGCACATTGGCTTCTCCGGAAACAGCTTTGGCCAGTAATGTCTTGCCGGTTCCCGGAGGACCAACAAGCAACACACCCTTCGGTATTTTGCCGCCGAGTCTCTGGAATTTCTGTGGGTCTTTGAGGAACTCAACAACTTCAACCAGTTCTTCCTTGGCCTCATCGCATCCGGCGACATCAGCAAAGGTGATCTTCATCTTTTCCGTTTGCATTCTCGCCCGGCTTTTGCCGAATGACAGCGCTTTGACACCGGCTCCGTTCATCTGCCTGATCATGTATATCCAGATCCCGATAAAAACGAGCATCGGAAACCAGTTGAACAGTATCTCCCC
>JAQTRI010000109.1 GCA_028711905.1 Candidatus Wallbacteria bacterium
AAGTCTTGTATCAGGGGCCGCACCGGATTGGAAAACACCTGACAGTCCTTGCGGCCCCAGATGTTCTGAATTCCTGATGGATCAGACCCGTGCTCCAGTGCGTCAGCCAGCTCGACAATGGCTTCTTCGCCTTCGCCTACGCAGGCGTAGTCCACTTCCGGGCATTCCATCACCAGCTCAGGCACTGAGGTGGGATGAATGCCGCCGAAAATGACAGGCAGTTCCGGTCGTTTCTTTTTGACCCGCTGCGCGATTTCCCGCGCCCAGACGAAATCGTCAGTGACCACGGAAAAGGCTAACAAGTCTGGTTTTGTTGCTAAAATCCGGTGCACAATGCTGCCAGTGCGGGCAAAGGCTGACGCCAGAAAATCCGCTTCCAGCATGGTGTCATTGAACAGCTTTGGCGAATACACTAAAGCTGTGGAATGCCCGGCCCGCTTGAGAACCGCGGACAGGTACTCAACCCCCAGGTTTTCGAATCCGCCGTAGACGAAGGTGACTTTCATGGAGAAATGTTAACAGTTAAAGTGCCTGGTTTCAATCCGGCAGGAGATTTTGCAGTGTTTCGGCGAGTTCCGGAATGTGAATTATGGCCAGCCGGAACACCAGTTCCTGTTTGATTTCACCGTACTCATGCGCCAGAATGTTGCGCTGGGCGATGATTTTGGCCCATGGGATTTCCGGGTGGGTTCTGCGGAAGCTTTCGGAAACCGATCCGGCTGCCTGGCCGATGATCTCGATGCGTCTTTCCGTGGCCAGACGCAGGTTACGATCACCCATGTATTCTTCGAAAGAGAGATTTTTCGTCGTGTCGATGATTTCCCGGCAGTAGGAAAGCATATCCCACAGAAAAGCGGCGTTGCGTTCTTCAGGCAGCATAGAGCACCATCTGATTTTCCAGGATATGTTTGCGACGGAAGGGGTTTCTGATGGAGCTCTTTTCCACCAGATCCACCTTGCGTCCGAAGATCGCTTCCAGCTCATCGATCATGTCCGACCAATCGAACAAAGACCAGGGTGCATCGTCAGTCAATGTGATCAGCACATCGACATCACTGTCCCTGTTGAAATCGCCACGGACAGATGAGCCAAAAAGTGCGAATTCACTGATCCGCCATTTGCTGCAGAAGATTGCGATTCGATTTTTGTCAAACGCTATTCCTGGTTTCTTCACGGCTTCCTCTTTGCCAAAGCTGATAGAATTATAGCACAAATATCAGAACCCCATCCTCAGCACATGATACAGATACTTCTTGAGAATCGTCATGCCGCGGGGTTCATGTCCCTTGAGAATACTGTAAAGCACAGGCAGCACCTTGCATAAAAGTGGAGACCGGGGCAGGCGGGAGAGTTGTTCGGGCTTCATCAGCCGGCGCACCAGTCTTTTTGGAAGCACAGGCAGCCAGCCGAAAATGAAGCGCAGCTGATCCAGATTCTTCTGCAATTCCTGGTCTTCGATTGAGCCGTGCTGCTCATCGGATTCTGACCGGCCCTCGAGGATTTTCTGTTTCAGGTCATCACTCAGCCGGCCGCGCTGTTCAAATGTTCCGGCGATGTCGGTCCGGGGATAGCAGGTGATGTGAAAAAACAAAAGCCGGTTCGGCCGCACCTCGTTATACAGACGCAGTGCGAACAGCTGCCACTCAAATGTGTCGTCAGGCAGACCTACTATGTGATCGATGTTGAATGGTATTCCTGATTCATGCAGGGTGCGCAGAGCATTCACAATATCCGGATTGGTCTCATGGCGATCAAGGTGTTTTTTCCGCACTTTCTCATTCATGGTCTGTACACCTATTTCGATCTGAATACATCCGGCATCTTTCAGCATGTCCAGTTCTTCCTTGTGCACTGCCAGTGGGTGGGTGACGCAGACAAAGGGCTTTCTGATCCAGGCCTTGTACTGTTCGCAGAAGTCGCGAATCCTGCCTGTGTCACCGGTAAACAGATCGTCCTCGATCAGCACGGATTTGAAACGCCATTTTTCCAGGGCGTATTTCAGTTCGCTGATGATGTTGGCGACAGAGCGCTTGCGGAAAAAAGGCTCATCACCGGCATACAGCTTGCGCAGGCAGTTATTGCAGCAGTAAGTGCATGAATATGGGCAGCCGCGAGAGCCAAGGATAGTGTAAACGCTTTTAAAATAAGGGACTTTTTCATAAAACAGTTCATGGTCCGGAAAGGGGAGACAGTCGAGGTTCTTGATCAATGGCCTGGGGGCGTTGCGAAAGAATTTGCCCCAGATATTGGCGATTCCAGAGGGATCTCCGCCTGATTCAAGGGTAGTAACCAGTTCCAGCAGGGCGTCTTCTCCTTCTCCGAGACAGATATAATCGATCGCCGGTTGACTGATAAGAAACTCAGGTGCAGTGCTTGGGTGAATCCCGCCAAAGATTACAGGTACTGAAGGCATCCTGCTTTTAACCTTTTCTGCGATTCTGTACATCCATCGAAACCAGTCGGTCACAGCCGGAAAAGCCACCAGATCCGGTTTGAGCGCAACGATTTTGTGGATCATGAAAGCGTCGCGATTGAAAAAAACTCCCAGTGATGACGAATTGACAAGTGAGTCGCGAAAAATCAGCGGAGAATAGGCTAATGAGACACGATGGCCCGCCCGCTTGAGAACAGCGGAAAGATACTCTATGCCGAGATTTTCATAAGCTGCGTACACGAATACGATGTGCATTTCAGTGTTCCATCCTGTCAAAAATTCCGCGGACAAACCTTGCTGCCCTGGCGCCCAGAAGACGGTGACAGTAGCGCAGGATGTCGATCTGCCCGCTGTATTCTCCGCGGTCGGTAAAAATGATCTCAGGAAGATCGAAGATGCGGAAAAACAGGCTCAGGAACCGCAGAAACCTGAAGTTGCCGCTGCGCAGAAGAATGCGGCAGAGGGCGGGGAAACGCGGGATCAGCGTGAATGCTTCCCGCAGTGCGAGATAATCCTGGATCATGTCCTGCGGGATGTCCCCGTGGTGCTCGAAATTGCCGACAAATCCTTTTTCGATGCGCTCGTGCTGTTCTCTTGTGATCAGGTTATGCTTCAGGGCCTTTTCCGTCAGTGCAGTACAAGGGAAATAAGTCAGAAAAAAACCAAAGATGCGTCCAGGATGAAAAAACGAATATGTAATGCCTGCCTGTAAATCTTTTTTCAGGGAAGTGCCTGGAGCTCCTAAAATATGCTGGATATTGAAGGGAATTTTTGATCTGCGCAGTTCCTGCATGGCGCTGATTAAAACAGAGTTGGGTTCATGTCTTCCCAGCCATTCTTTCCTGCATTTTTCATCCAGGCTTTCGATACCCAGCTCTATTTTGCGGCAATTGCTCTGCTTAAGAAGCGTGGCGATCTCTCTGTTGACGAAACATGGATGCATGACTGCTGAATATGGAAGATTGATTTGCCCGGAATACAGTTTAAGGAAATTCCGGCTCCAGTCAAAATCGAATACGAACAGGTCATCGTTAAAGATGAATCGCTTAATGGAATGGTTCGCGGCCAGTTGCCTCAAATGAGTGATGGCCTGTTCAGGCGTAAGGTGAGCGAAGTTACTCCCAGGGAGTTGTTTCAGATATGAATGGCAGCAGTAACTGCAGGCGAATCTGCAGCCGCGGGTGAAAAAATATACTCCGGCATGGCTGAAATATGGGTGCCGTTTGAAAAAAAGCGATTTATCAGGCAATAGCGCAGAACCGGCAAAATCGAAACGGCGCCTGATTTCCGGTGGTATTACAAGGGAGTTCCGGCGGTGCCAGATATTTGGGATCGCCGGCAGGTTATCACCTCTGCAGAGCCCGAGCATAGCCTCTTCACCATCGCCTTCGCAGACCAGGTCAATGGACGGATGCTCGCGCAAAATTCTTTCCGGGACCAGAGATGCGTGGATGCCTCCGAAAATTGTGATCCCCCTGTGCAGAGGTTTGATTTCTGAAGCAAGGGCCGCGGCCCAGGGAAAATCGAGACTGACTGGAGAGAAACCCACGATATCCGGCTGGAACTCCTGCAGAAGGAGGCGCAGTCTTTTTTTTTCGCGTTGCTCGAACAGGGCAGCGGCTAAAGGCAGATGCAGCAGGCTGTCATTGAACAACCTGCTGAACAGGAAAAGTTCGACCTTGACGCCATGTTGTTTCAAACAGGCTGAAATCAGCTCCAGACCGTAACTTTCACAACCGCCGTATATCAAGAGAACTTTTTTCACTTTGTGTCTCCAGGCGTAGAGCCGCGCTCAAAAAAAGAAGCCAATACCCGCATGGCCCTAATCCCGAACAGATAATATGCGTAGCGCAATACGGCTGTCTGAACAGTCAGTTCCCCTGAACGGATCGAATTGAACATATCCAGGAACCTGTAGAGCTGCAGAAAAGGCTTGAGCATGCGGTAACGGCTGCCTCGCGACAGGAAGCGCGCAAGCACTGGCGAGATCGGAATGACGGATGAAATCAGGCGAATGGCAGCGGCGTACTCTGCGCCGGATGTGTCAAGGTCCCCGGTATGCTCGAAATTGGAGACCTGACCATCCCGGATTTCCTGATAGCGCAAGCTGGAAATAACCCCTGATTCCATGGCCTGTTTCGTGATTGAGCAACCTGGATAGTAAGTCAGGCAGAAACAGAAAATGCGACTGGGACTGAATCTGGAATATGTTCTGAGCGCGGCGAGATCGTCCTCAACGGTTGTTTCCGGTATGCCACACATGTGCTGAATGTTGAAAGGAATTCCGCTTTGAGAAACCCAGTAAAGGGCGCGCAGGATCTCCTGGTTCGATTCCGCCCTGTGCAGCCATTTCTTTCTTGCGCTTTCGTTCATGGTTTGCACTGCCAGTTCCAGTTTGAAGCAACCGGCGGATTTGATGAGTTCCACCATCTCGCGGTCAGTGAATCGCGGATGCAGCACGGCATAAAAGGGTATTCCGACTTTTTCGCTGTACAGACTCAAAAAAATACGGCTCCATTCCCGGTCAAAGATGAAAAGGTCGTCATCGAAAAGAAAGCGTTTGATCCGGTGCTGATCACGAAGTTCACACAGCTGAAAGATGGCCTGCTCAGGAGTGAGATACATGAATCGCGGACCCGGAGCGCGATTCGCGCGTGAATGGCAGCAGAAACTGCACTGATACAGGCATCCGCGGCTGAACTGAAAGGTGCAGGAGTTTTTGAAATAGGGAGCCTGATGATAAACCAGAGTTTTATCCGGTAAAAGAGGTCTTGCGGAGAAATCGAATGTTTCACGCTTTTCCGGCGCTATAATCCGGCCATTGTGCCTGTACCAGAGATTGGGAATTTCCGAATAAGCAAGTCCTTGGCACAACCCTGAAAAAACCGGTTCTCCATCGCCTTCGCAGACAAAGTCGATCCCTGATTCCGTAATTACCCGATCCGGGGACATTGTCGGGTGGATTCCCCCGAAAATCACGGGGAGAGAGGGAAATCTGGTTTTGACTTCCTTAGTGATTCCAGCCAGCTTCAGAAAATCGTTGCTGACGCATGACACTGCCAGAAGATCGGGACTGAATTCCCGGATTTTCCGGATAAGTTTTCCGGTTTCATGGCGCAGGAAAAACTCGGCTGCCCCGCGCCAGGAAGTCACGCTGTCGTCAAACAGGCCGGAGAATTGAAACAACTCTACTTCAGCCGTGTACGCGGACTTAAGAAAAGAACTCAGCATTTCAATGCCGTAACTTTCGTAAGCGCTGTATAGGAAGAGGATTTTTTTCACTGTCCCTGGTCTCCGGAAACATTATAGCAGAACAACAGCTCGATGTTTCGATCAGTTGGCGGTCCCTGGTGTCAAATTTGTGCTTGACAAGTGTATCGCCAGCCGTTTAAAGTAAATCTGCGTGGGCTAATAGCTCAGTTGGTTAGAGCGCTGCCCTGATAAGGCAGAGGTCGGAGGTTCAAATCCCCCTTGGCCCACCACTTTCTTTCTGGGGGTATAGCTCAATTGGGAGAGCACCTGCCTTGCACGCAGGAGGTTAGCGGTTCGAGCCCGCTTACCTCCACCAGTTCTGACGGCTTCTGAAAATCCCCGAAATACTTCGTTGTACTCAAGCTCAAGTTCGAGCTGTACCTTTAAGTACTATCTCAGCCACTCATGTTCATGCGCCTCGTATCTGGACTGTTTTGAACAGCCTACTTTTGAATCGAATGTGCATAGACATTGAACCAGGGTTTACGCGTATAGCGTAGGGGCGGATCATGATCCGCCCGGGCTGGTCAGCGACCAGCCCCTACAAACCATTTTGCGCAGAACTATTCCTCACGCATTGACCTTTATGATCTCCACCGATACACTGATTTCAGGACTTTCGCCGAATGGAGGAATGCATGAAACTGGCCATTGTCGGTTATGGCAGCATGGGGCACGAGATTGAATTCATTGCACGAAAACGGGGTCACCAGTGCCTGACCGTGGACCCGGCGGCCGGGGATGCAGACGCGAAGGAACTGGTTCGGGACAGTCTCTTTGATGTTCAAGTGGCGCTGGATTTCACTCACCCTGCTTCAGTAATGGAAAACATCCGTTTTTATACCTCACACAGCCTCAATGCCGTGATCGGCACTACTGGCTGGCACGACCATTTGGCTGAAGTGACGAAGCTGGTCAATGAGAGCGGCATCGGGCTGATCTGGGGTGCTAATTTTTCTATCGGGGTCAATCTTTTCTGCCGTATCATCGGGCAGGCGGCTCAATTAATGGACAGGATCGATGATTATGATGTCTATATTCATGAAGACCACCACAAGCGTAAAGCGGACAGTCCGAGCGGCACGGCCGGAATGCTGGAAAAAATTATTCTGAACAGGATCAGCCGCAAAAAAAGGGCGGTTCACGAGTGCCTGAACCATCGCATCGCCCCTGACGAAATGCATGTCACCAGCACGCGTGCCGGTTCCATTCCAGGCCGGCACATAGTGGGTTTTGACAGTGACGCTGATTCGATCGAACTGATTCATACTGCCAGAAACAGAAGCGGATTCGCGCTTGGGGCAGTGCTGGCGGCGGAATTTATCAAAGACCGCCGGGGATTTTTGGGAGTCGAGGATATGATGGATTGTATTTTGACCGGGCAGGGAGGAAACAATGTTTGAAGGCGCAACCACGGCTTTGATTACCCCGTTTCTGGAAAACGGTGAAGTTGATTTCGACGGATTCAGAAGCAATGTGGAAAAGCAGATCGCTTCCGGCATCCACGGTTTACTGGTGCTCGGCACAACGGGTGAAACCCCGACTCTCAACGCTGATGAACAGGAGCGCCTGATCAGGATCACTGTGGAAACAGCTGATCATCGCGTGCCTGTGATGGTGGGGACAGGCACTAATGATACGGCGGCGACTGTAAGGAAAACCTCCAGGGCAGCTGAGCTCGGAGCAGACGCTGTGCTGGTTGTGACCCCGTATTACAACAAGCCGACCAGCGAAGGACTCTTCCGCCATTTTCAGGCTGCGGCGGGGAGTGCGGACATCCCGGTGTTTGTCTACAATATTCAGGGCCGCTCAGGCCGGAACATTGAGACTCCGCTTTTAAAAAGAATAGCGGGAATCAAGGGTATTGCTGGTGTCAAGGAAGCCTCTGGTAATATCGGCCAGATCAGTGATGTGATCGAGCAACTGGGCCGCTCCGACAGTTTCACGGTGTTGAGCGGTGACGATGGTATGACACTGCCCCTGATGGCTCTTGGCGGAAGAGGAGTGATCTCTGTGATCAGCAACGGCATCCCGAATCAGGTTTCCCGCTTTACCTCCGCTGCATTGAAAGGCGATTGGGACCTGGCCAGGAAGATGCATTTTGATGTGATCATGCCTGTGACCAGGGCAGCATTCATTGAGACCAATCCTGTGCCGATCAAGTATATCTGCGCTAAACTCGGCATGGCTTCAGGAACATACCGCCTGCCCATGTGCCCATTGGAAGAAGATAACCGTCGCCGGGTTGATCAGATGCTTGCAGCACTCGGGCTGGCAGGTAAAGGTTAACTATGATCAGTTTCACCAAAATGCAGGCTCTGGGCAATGATTTCGTAATTGTCAGCGGGAGCGGAGGCCGCCTTCCCGGAGACCTCGCTTCATTTTCGCGTCGCGTGGCAGACCGGCATTTTGGTGTGGGATGCGACCAGGTGATAATCATTGAACAAAGGGACGCTGGTCCGGCTGTCAGATTTTTCAATTCCGATGGGTCTGAAGCTGAGATGTGCGGTAATGGCCTGCGCTGTGTTTCCCGTTTTCTGGCCGGCAGGGAGGTCGGATCCGGAAGTTGCGAGATCATCACTCCTGCGGGACCGGTAATGACTGAGATCAGAGGCAGGCAGGTCATGGTGGATCTGGGAGTTCCCCTTTTTCAGACCGGAGACTGGGCTTTTGACCGCAGAGTTATCGGGAAAGAGGTGGAGATCGGCGGAGAATCCCGGAAGATTTCCTTAGTTTCAGTCGGCAATCCGCACTGTGTCATTTTCATGCCGGACCTGGACAATGTGGATGTGGAAACTGTCGGCCACACGATTGAAAGTGCCACCTGTTTCCCTCACGGTATCAATGTTGAATTTGTGAAAATCGACAGCCGCGAGTCTGTTTCGGTCCGGGTATGGGAAAGGGGCGCAGGAGAGACCATGGCCTGCGGTTCAGGGGCTGCTGCCACAGTAGTCGCTGCCTGTGAAAACGGCCTGACCGGCAGAAAAGTGCTGGTGCGCTTCCGCAGGGGAGAACTGATCGTGGAATACGGCACTGACGGGCATGTCAGAATTTTGGGTGATGCGGATTTTGTCTTTGAAGGGACGCTGGAAGGCATCAGCCTTTGATTTTCTTGATTCTTATTTTTTTCCTGTGATATTGTTGATCATGGAATCAGTTCATTAAATTTACCGCTGGAGGCAGAATGCCGTCAAGAAACGATATCTTAAGAACACTTGTCAGCAGGCGGGCATGCCGCTCTGACCGGCAGTCAGAACCTGTTTCATCCATTTTCGGCGAAAACACCTTTGATATCAGGGCCATGCGAGAGAAACTGTCGAAAAGCGCTTACAAAAAACTTGAGGCGAGCATTGACGGCAAGCAGGATCTGACAATAGAGATTGCCAATGAAGTGGCGCATGCCATGAAAGAGTGGGCGCTGGAAAAGGGTGCTACCCATTATTGCCACTGGTTTCAGCCTTTGACAGGAACCACGGCAGAAAAACATGATTCTTTCCTGACATTTGAAGACGGGTTTCCGATCGAACGGTTCGCCGGTTCCCAGCTGGTAAGGCAGGAACCTGACGCTTCCAGCTTTCCCAGTGGCGGATTGCGCGCAACCTTTGAGGCCCGGGGCTATACGGCATGGGATTCGAACAGCCCGGCTTTCATTATTGACGGGGGAATGGGCCGTACTTTGTGCATTCCCTCGGTATTTATCTCTCATAATGGGGATTCGCTGGACAAAAAAGCTCCGCTTTTGAAATCTGTGGAACTCTTACAGCGTAAGACAAAAGAACTCCTGGCCGTATTTGGCATAAAAGCCACCAGGGTCCAGTCCAATGTCGGAGCTGAGCAGGAATTTTTTCTGATCGACAGAGAACTGGCTATGCTGCGGCCTGATCTGATTATTACAGGGCGCACTCTTTTCGGCGCCCGTCCGCCCAAGGGGCAGGAACTGGGGGACCAGTATTTCGGATCAATCAAAGACCGGGTGCTGGCTTATATCAATGATGTGGAGCACGAGGCATACTGCCTGGGCATCCCTCTGCGTACCCGGCATAACGAGGTGGCCCCGCACCAGTTCGAACTTGCGCCATTATTCGAGGACGCCAACATTGCCACTGACCACAACCAGCTTCTGATGGATATCATGCGAAAAAAGGCGCTGAAGCACGACCTTTTCCTCTGCCTGCACGAAAAGCCTTTTGCCAGAGTCAATGGCAGTGG
>JAQTRI010000510.1 GCA_028711905.1 Candidatus Wallbacteria bacterium
CGCGACACTAAGCAGGATCTGGAGGACTTCAGGGGTAATTACCGGAAACAGGCGGAGCGTAATGTGCAGGCCCAGTTTGTGTTGATGGGTATTATCAAAAGCGAAAAAATTGAAGCCATGAAGGAAGAAATCGAGACCAGAATTGCAGCGATGGCCAAAAATTTTGGCACCTCTCCTGAAAACCTGACTCGCTATTTTCAGAACGAGAAGCACCGGTCTTCCATGGAAAATGAGGTTAAAAACGAGAAAGCCCTCAGAAGGCTCATAGATCTGGCCGATATTACTGTGGTGGAAAAGAAACCGGATGAAACTGCCGATGCAGATGAAACATCTCTGGAAACCGAAGTTTCCACAGAAAACTGAAACCCGGAGGATATGACATGCTTGTTCCAATTGTAGTTGAACAGTCGGCAAGGGGGGAGAGATCTTATGATATCTATTCCCGCCTGCTCAAGGACCGGATTATTTTTCTGGGAACAGAGGTCGAAGAATATACAGCCAACCTGGTGATCGCTCAACTCCTGTTTTTGGAGGCCGAGGATCCGGGAAAGGACATATTCTTTTACATCAACAGTCCTGGAGGTTCGGTTACCGATGGTCTGGCGATATATGACACTATGCAGTATGTCAAGCCGGATGTTACCACCATCTGCATCGGTCAGGCCGCTTCCATGGGTGCTGTGCTCCTGTCCGCAGGGGCTAAGGGCAAACGCTTCACTTTACCCAACAGCAGGATTATGATCCACCAGCCGCTGGGGGGCACACAGGGTCAGGCATCAGATATTGAGATTCGCACCCGCGAGATTCTCAGGCTCAGGGATACGCTTAATGACATTCTCGCCAAGCACACCGGGCAGAGTTCCAAGAAAATCGCCAAGGATGTCGATCGTGATAATTTCATGTCAGCCCCTGAAGCCATGGAATACGGCATAGTGGACAAGATTCTGGAGTTTTCCACCCGCAAGGAGGGCTGATCAGGCCATGTTCAACAAGAAACAGGTCAAGTGCTCTTTCTGTCACAAGCACGAAGAAGAGGTCCGCAAGATCATCTGGGGCCCTAATAATGTCTTTATATGTGATGACTGTGTCCGCACCTGCCTTGAGATCGTTGAAAAGGGCGAAATCGAGGAATTCGATGAGCAGAAAGAAGGCCGTCTTCCGACCCCAAAGGAGATTTTCGCTGAACTGGATAAGTACATCGTAGGGCAGGAGCCGACCAAAAAGAGGATGTCGGTCGCGGTTTATAATCATTACAAAAGGGTGTTTCATGCTGAAAAATTCCGCGATTTTACTCCTGACAAGAGCAACATTCTCATGCTCGGACCCACGGGCAGCGGCAAGACGCTTTTCGCCCAGACTTTAGCCAAGATTCTCAATGTGCCGATTGCACTGACCGATGCCACCCCCTTGACTGAAGCCGGTTATGTGGGAGAAGATGTGGAAAACATTCTGCTCCGTTTGCTCCAGGTGGCTAATTTTGATGTTAAAATGGCTGAGAAGGGCATTATCTATATTGACGAAATCGACAAGATCGCCCGCACCACGAGCAATGTTTCGATCACACGCGATGTTTCAGGCGAAGGGGTTCAGCAGGCTCTGCTGACCATCCTGGAAGGCAAGGTGGCCAATGTGCCGCCTGCCGGGGGAAGGAAGCATCCCCAGCAGGAGTTCATTCCCTTGAACACAAGGCATATTCTCTTTATTTGCGGCGGAGCTTTTGTGGGATTGGAGAAGATTATTGAACGGCGTGTGGCCAAGAACCCGATCGGGTTTGGAGCTGACATTAAATTCAGAGATGAAGCAGCCAGGGATCAGCTTTTGAACCAGGTGATACCTGAGGACCTGATCCAGTTCGGGTTCATCCCGGAATTCGTCGGCAGGATTCCAATTCTTTCTCCGCTGCATGGTCTGTCTGAGGAACACCTGGTGCGCATCATGCATGAGCCTAAGGATTCGCTCATCAAGCAGTACGAGTATTTTCTCAGGATGGAAGGCATAGATCTGAGGTTTGAAGAAAGCGCTGTTTCCGCTGTGGCAAAAAAAGCCATGCGCCTGAAAACGGGTGCCAGAGGACTGCGGACTATTTTAGAAGAAATGATGATGGAAGTGATGTTTGAGATCCCGTCTCTCACTGATGTCGGGCAGGTGGTTGTCACAGACAAAACTGTTGAGGACGCCACGCAGTTTCAGATCAAACCTAAGCTGAAAGCCACAGCCTGAGTTTTTGATGCGTATTGAACGGAAAGCCGACAGCTTCAAGCTATATTCCGATGATGTGCGCTCTGCGGCCCAGACATCCATGGACCGCACTGAGGCCGGTGCTTTGCTCAATATGCTCCTTCGCGCACGCGACAAGTTCGATCATTTCAGTCCGGACCAGAAAGAAAAAGTGCGGATTCCAGGCATTATGCTTGATGAGGATAAGGAATTCAAGGGCAAAATCACGCTGCGGCCCAGCGGCATTATCCGCCTGAACTGGGATCTGTTCGATGATGAGCTGAATCCGGATTCCTTGTGGGAGCAGCTGGCGCACTTTTCCGGGCTTTATTATGC
>JAQTRI010000110.1 GCA_028711905.1 Candidatus Wallbacteria bacterium
GCGTCCTGCATGGCTTTCTCAGCCTTGCGGGCAATGGCAGGTATCCTGAATTTCTTTTTCTTCATTTCATTTCTCCTGATGTCATGGAACGATAAACCTCATCATCGATGATTACATTGTTTTTTCCGGCATGAACCGCTATCATCCGCGGATTTGAGCCTGAATTATCGAAAACGACCGCTGTATCGCACAACTCCAGATAGACTTTGAAAAAGTTACTGATTCCTCGATGGTACCGCCTGCGCAGGTCTTTCTCAGGTATGTCGTGCCCGCCCCTTCTGACACGGTCGGCAACGCGTTTCAGTGCCAGCTCCGGGCTGGAAATCCAGAGGAAAATCAGATAAATCCTGTAATTCATTTTCTTCAGCTTCCTGAGAAATCGAACATGCGTCAAACCGGCAAGAGTGGTTTCAAAGGCAAAATTTTCGCGTTTTTCAGCATGCCCCACGATTTTTTTCAGAAACAGCTTTCCGGCTTCAATTGCGGCTGTAGATGGCATGAGAGGGGAAAGTCCACCGGCGATCAGATCGGCGTTGATGAAGTTGACTGTAGCGATTTCCGGAAGAAATGTCATGGCAAAAGTAGTTTTTCCGGAACCGTTGGGACCGGCTATGACAAATAACGATGGTGATTTCTTCCGAATTTCAATCTTTTTCATGCCAATTTATCATTTTACAAGCTTTTGTAGAGGATACCACAGAACATCGAAACATTGAATCCAGGTAGTTATTGAGGTGTCAGGCTTTAAACCGGATCGCTTTCAACCGGACCATTCTTAAAAAGCTCAAAAAACTGATAGCCTGCCATGTGCCCGGATTGCACCAGGTGATTCTTTTCGGCTCCCGCGCCAGGGGCGATGCAGATCCGGATTCGGATTATGATGTGGCTGTCGTGACGGAACGACCCGTCAGCCCGGAAGAGCGCGACCTGATCAGCGAGTGCGCCTGGAAAGCAGGATTTGAAAAGGGCCTGGTGGTTGTTCCGCTGGTTTTTTCGCTCGATGAATGGGAGCGTGGTCTGGAAAGCCATTCTCTGATCGTCAAGGCCGTGAAACAGGAAGGAATCGTCATATGACCGTCAGACTGGCCGGAATATGAACCGCAACCCAGCAATCAAGTGATGAATTCCAGGTAACTCTCCCGGTCCACAGTCCGGCATTCCGACCCCGCACCGGGTCTTATTAAACAGAAAGCCGGTTTCGTTTAACAATAATCTTCTTATTTAACGATCGCTGCCAAATGTTTTCGGATCTGCTTTGTCCACTGTCTGTTACCTGTGATAAAATTGTCGCATATCTGATCTGATCAGGAGTGACCCATGAAAATCGAAGACGCGATCAAAACCGTGATGGAGTTTACAGACCTTTCCGAATCCCAGGCCTATGAAGTGGCTGTGGATGTTATGAACGGCGTGCTGACGCAATCCCAGATCGGCGCGCTGTTGACTGCCCTCAACATGAAGAAATTCGTTATCAGCGAGATCACGGGCTTTGCCCGGGCCATGCGCGAGCGCGTCGCGCGCCTCGAATTCCCGTATCCTGACTTAGTGGACACCTGCGGCACAGGTGGAGACGGCGCAGGCACAGTCAATGTTTCGACCATGGCCGCTTTAGTGGCTGCAGGCGCAGGGTGTCGCGTGGTCAAGCACGGCAACCGTTCGGTTTCCAGCCGCTGCGGAAGCGCTGATCTTCTGGAAGCCCTTGGCGTCAAGATCGACACCACTGTTGATGTGCAGCGCACCTGCCTGGAAAAAGCCGGGTTCGTTTTTCTCTTTGCCCAGAAGCACCACCCGGCCATGAAGAGCGTGGCCCTGCCGCGCAAGGAACTGGGCTTCAAGACCATTTTCAATGTGCTGGGTCCGCTCACGAACCCTTCAGGAGCAAAACGACAGGTTCTGGGTGTGTACGCGAAAGAATTGACTGGAGCCTTAGCTATGGTGCTGAAGAAGCTCGGATCAGAGCATTGCCTGATCGTGCATGGAACGGATGGCTTAGACGAGATCACGCTTACAGCCGAGACCACGGTCAGTGAGCTCGAAGGCGGCAAGATTTCGAACCTTTCACTCAAGCCTGAGGATGTGGGACTGACCCGCTGCAGGCTGGATCAGATCACAGGCTCTGACCCGGCCTGGAACGCCAGAGCTACCGAAGAGGTGCTCACAGGCGCAAAAGGTCCGATCCGCGACATCACAGTCTTGAACGCGGCAGCAGCCATCTATGTGTCGGGCAAGGTCAAAGACCTGCAGGAAGGGATCGCCAAAGCCAATGAAGCGATCGACAGCGGATCAGCGCACGGGAAACTCAAGCTGTTGAGGGAGCTGACTGAGTGAAAATTCTGTTGCAGAGGTCCTGCATTCCCTGTGGAGGCGCCCGTAGTCGAAGCTGTCAACCTTTGTACGATGCAGAGCCCCGCCGAAGACAGGATGTCAGAGGCGTTCGCCGACAAGGAAGAATGAGTCCGGTTCGTGATGAAACGGACGAATGACCGAACACAGGGTATGCAGGACCTCGAAACTGCGAAGGAGAATGCCGGGTGAGCATCCTGCAGCGTATCATAATCGACCGCAGCAAACGCTTAGCTGAAGCCAGAGAGATTCTGCCGCTTGAACTGCTGATCAGCTTAGTGGAGCTGAAAAGGAAAGAATTCCCGCCTTCAGCAGGCACAGGGCCGCAGCCGCCGGTTTCATTCCTGCGTGCGCTTACTGTTACAGAGCGCAAACGAGTTTGGCAAACTTTCACCCAACCACAGTGGGGTGGCGGCCGGAACAGGGCTCCCGATTGCCGAGCTACTGCGAGCAAGCGGGATGTGGAGGCCGACAGGACCCCAATGCCCGGCCTTGTTGAACGAATCGACATGGTTGAGCAGAAATCTGTGATTTGCCAAACTGACCGACAAATCAAGGTTATTGCAGAGGTAAAAAAGGCTTCACCTTCAAAAGGCATGATCCGCCGGATCGATGACCCGGCCGACCTGGCCCTGGAATATGAGGCCTCCGGCGCTTCCGCGATCTCTGTGCTGACCGAGCAGGACCATTTTCATGGGTCAGACGATGATTTGAGAGCAGTGAAAAAAGTGGTCAAAGTGCCTGTGCTGCGCAAGGATTTTATCTTTGACGAGTACCAGGTATACGAATCGGTGCTAATGGGGGCTGATGCTGTGCTTCTGATTGTGGCCGCTTTGTCCGACCGGCAGTTGAAGCAGTTGCTGGATCTGACCGGAACTCTGGGCCTGGACTGCTTAGTGGAAACCCATGACAGGTGCGAGATTGAAAAGGCGGCAGCTGCCGGAGCGCGTATTATTGGCGTCAACAACCGCAATCTGCGTGATTTCAAGGTCAGCATTGACTGTTCTTTAGAATTGCGGCAGCATATCCCTCAGGGCGTAGTCACAGTCAGCGAGAGCGGTATCGAGACTATGGAACACATGCTGATGCTGCAAAAGGCCGGGTTTGACGCGGCTTTAGTCGGCAGCAGCCTGCTCAGGGAAGAAAGCCCTGGATTAGCTTTGAAAAGGCTGCTTGGAGGATAAAGCATGGCATACCTGTCCGGCAGTAAGCAACCAGACTGTGTCGGGACGAGCGGCAGGACCCGAATAACCAGCTTGTTTAAAGCTGCCGGCAATGTTGATCACGAACCTGAATCTGCCGGACAGAACAGGAAATTATTATGACCAGAATCGATGATTTGCGAAAACAGATCCGCGAATCAGACGCGAGCCTGATCGAAATCATTGGCACACGCCTGAGGCTGGCAGCTGAGATCGGTGAACTCAAAAAGCAATCCGGAATTCCACTCAAGGACTATGAAGTGGAGAAAACCGTGCTGGAATCAGCTGCAGCAGCTGCAGAAAATAACGGCGTGCCCGCTGATCTGGCGCGTGAGGTCATGCGAGCGCTGATCAGGGAGTCCTGCATTGAACAGGAGCGGCTGAGTTATTCTGGGTATAAGGGCGATCTGGAGCGCATTTTAGTCATTGGCGGAGGCGGAGGCATGGGACAATGGCTGTGCGGATTTTTCGCCGGTCAGGGCCACAGCGTCACTGTGCTCGATCCTCGCGGTGCTGAAGGGTTCCAGATATGTGCTGACCTGAAAAGCGGGATAGAATCCGCTACATGTATTGCTATTGCCACCCCGCTTGAAACTGTTCCTGATATGATCCGTGCAGTGGCGGATTCCGGTTTCAGGGGCGTGGCGTTCGATATTGCCAGCTTAAAGGGTTTCCTGACCGAATCCCTGGCATACGCAAAGGGCCTTGGAGTGCAGGTGTGCAGCATTCACCCCATGTTCGGCCCTTCGGTCCGCACCTTGTCTGACCGCGTGATCTGCTTCTGCGATTGCGGGAGCGCGCGGGCCAATGCTGTGGTCGAGGGCTTTTTCAGCCAGACTGCGGTCTCCAGGGTCAGATTGTCTATAGATGAGCACGACCGTGCAGTCAGCTATGTGCTCGGGCTTTCACATTTGATCAATGTGGTGTTCATGGATATGCTGGTGAAAAGCGATTTCAGCTACCAGGATCTTTTGCGCATAGCCTCTACGACCTTTTTGTCGCAGATGGTGACGACAGAAAGTGTGATCCGCGAGAACCCGGAGCTTTATTATGCCATTCAGCAGCTCAATCCGTTTCGGGAAAGGCTGTACGCGGAGCTGAAAACAGTTACTGCCGGCCTGACTGATGCTGTACTTGACGAAAACCCGAAGCGTTTCTGCGACAGTTTCGCAGCCGGAGCGAAGTGGCTGATCGGGGATAAACCATGACCAGAGTCAAGATCTGCGGGCTGACGAATCTTGATGACGCGCTGTTCGCGGCAGAATGCGGGGCGGACGCTCTGGGATTTGTGTTCGCAGAATCGAAGCGGAGGATGACTTCTGAGGCAGTGGCCGGGATCGTACGGCATCTTCCGCCTCTGATCATGACAGTCGGAGTGTTTGCTGATATGCAGCTTGAAGAAGTGCGCGGCATTGTCGACAAGTCCGGGGTCTGTTTTGTGCAGCTGCACGGGGGCGAGAGCCCTGAGTTTTGTGATAGCCTCGCCGGCCTCGGGCTGCGGGTAATCAAGCGCGTCAGGGTCACCCCCGGCATGAGCGGGGATGAGATCAGCAGGGAAATGCAAAGATTTGCAGTGGCCGGGTATCTGCTTGATCCGGGATCAGGCAGCGGAGAAACCTTTGACTGGAGCGTGATATCCGGTATCAACGCGCCAGTGATCGTGGCCGGCGGTCTTTCTCCTGACAATGTTGGGGAACTGGTACACAGGTATCATCCATACGGAGTGGACGCCTGCTCAGGTCTGGAAAGAGAACCTGGCCGCAAGGACCATGAAAAAGTCAGGCTGTTCGTGGAGAGGGTAAGGCGAGCATGATTTCCAACCAATCACGGATTACCAATCACCAATCACCCTCTTTCCTGACCGGCATTGTCGGCTATCCCTTAGAACATACGCTGTCGCCGCAGATGCATAATGCGGCGTTCAAAGCCCTCGGCATGCAGGGCGAGTACCGCAGGCTGCCTGTAACCAGGGAGAAGCTGCCGGAACTTCTGCAGCAGCTCGCTGGGGAGGGATACAAGGGAGTCAATGTTACCATTCCGCATAAGGAAGAGGCTCTGATCCTCGCAGACTGGCTGTCGGAAGAGGCCCGGTCGGCCGGGGCAGTCAACACTCTTGTGTTCGAGAAAAGCGGTGATATCAAGGGCTATAATACAGATATCCACGGTTTCTCGCGATCTTTGCAGCTTCTGGACATAACGGTAACCGGGAAATCCGTGCTGATTTTAGGCGCTGGAGGCGCGGCCAGGGCCTGTGGATATGCTCTGCACGCGCTTAAACCCGGAAAGATGTTCGTGGCCAACCGCACTGAGCAGAGGGCATTGATGGCAGCGTCCGCAATTGACGCCGAACCGATGGCACTCACAAAGATCAGCGCGGTTCTCCGGAGCATCGATTTTGTTGTCAACACCCTGCCCTTAGATGTTACTGAAAAAGTCATGTCCGCGATGAGACCCGATTCAGTGTATTATGATCTGAATTACAGATTTACCAAAAAGCCTGACACAGGGCGTGTCAGGTTTGTCAATGGACTTCTGATGCTCGTGCTGCAGGGAGCCGAGGCGTTCCGTATCTGGACCGGGGTCAAGCCTCCGGAGACTGAAATGCTCAAGGCGGTAGGGTATGAATAAAATCAGATTGCTGACAGCAGGGGAATCACATGGCCCAGAAATATGCGTAATCATCGACGGTCTCCCCGCGGGATTGACACTATGCGCATCCGATATTGACAGGGACCTCAAGCGCAGACAGCTCGGATACGGCCGCGGCGGCAGGATGAAGATCGAAAGCGATCTTGTGACGATTACGGCCGGTGTCCGTCATGGCTTGACTACAGGCGCGCCTGTTTGCCTGAAGATCAAGAACCGCGACTACGAAAAGTGGCTGGACATTATGGCGGTAGACGGTCCTGCTCGAGGAGAGGCTGTGACAGCACCGAGGCCAGGGCATGCCGATCTTGCCGCCTCACAGAAATACAGGCTTCCCGACCTGCGTGATGTCATCGAGCGGGCATCGGCCCGTGAAACAGCGGCCCGCGTTGCCGCAGGCGGGGTGTTTCGCAAGATGCTGGATGCTCTGAGTATCAGCGTAGGATCGCAGGTCCTTTCTATTGGCGGTATTACGGCTGTGGGAAGCAGGCGAGCGACTGACGAAATCGAACAAGCACCTTTGCGCTGCCCTGATCCTGATGCTGAAACCCTGATGATGCAGGCAATCGACCATGCGCGGGATGAAGGTGACACTCTGGGCGGAGTAGTGGAGATCACGGCTTCAGGTATGTTTCCCGGATTAGGCAGTCACACTCAGTTCGATCGCCGGCTGGACGCGGCTTTCGCAGCTGCTTTGATGTCGATCCCTTCAGTCAAGGGTGTTTCGATCGGGCCGGCATTTGAAAACACAAGTCTGGCTGGGTCTCTCGTGCATGACGAGATATTTTCAGATGAGTCAGGAAAGATATTCAGAAAAACCAATCGCGCCGGTGGCATTGAGGGCGGCATCAGCAATGGGAGCGACATTGTCTGCCGCATAGCAGTCAAGCCGATCCCGACCCTGGGAAAGCCGCTGAATTCGATCGATATCTCAAGCGGGGCAGAAGTGAAAGCCTGCCGCGAAAGAGCTGATGTCTGCGCTGTTCCCGCAGCAGGCATAGTGGCTGAGGCGATGGTGATGTATGTTCTGGCCGATGCTGTTGCCGATAAATTCGGCTGCGACTGCATGGCTGACATGCTGACCGCGCATCAGGCGTATATCGGGCGGATTCGCCCCTAAATTTCCTCGCCACGGTCCCTTTTCTCCACCATGTCCTCGATCAGGCGGATGAAGATCTCGATGCTTTCGCGCTGCTCCAGGATCTGCTGAATCCGGTCATAAGAGGCAGTGTCAAAAAAGGCTCCGATAATCGGTTGAAACCCGATCATGAACTGCGAACCGATGAAATTCAGAGGTTTCATGGATTCCAGAAAAACAATGGCAGGCGCTTCCATACGGCGCTTGATGATTTTGCGCGCGTATTTCTGCAGAAACTCCAGATCTTCCTGGGAAAGAGGACACTTTTTGTCACTCATCAGAACTGTTTCCCCCAACGGTTTTTCCTGAAGCCAGATTTTTTGCAATGAAATCACGCACAGAGGCCCGTTCAGGCGAATTGCGGCCAAAAAGCAGCAGCAGCCCCCGGAAATGGTCCAGTCGCGAATGATCGGTTGTCGTGCAGAGCACAATTCCCCGGGAGGTTTCACGAGTCGAGCGGAATTCATTCCATTCCCTGCTCTTTGTCAGACCAAAATGCCGGACAGTGATCCTGTTCTGATCGAGTTGAAATTCCGTATGGAAGAAAAAATCATGCATTCCGAGAAAAAAGAGAAGGGCAGCAAGTGCTGCCCATTCCACTTTTTGTTCCGCCAGATAAACTGTGCCGATGACCGCCGCCAGTACAGCGAGGACTGCCATGGCTTTCCCGGGTTCCTCGTGCACCGGTGTCACCCGCCAGCGCAGCACCTTCATGACAGGCTGAGATGCAGCCATTCCTCGAGCAGGAAGTTCATCCTGCCGATGAGGAGCGAAATACGGGCCATCACCGTATAGCCGAATGATCCGCCGAATGTGATCATCAGAAAGCAGATTCCGGCGTAGGAAATGTTTTTGGCAATGCCCTTGTGTTCAGTCGAGAAGAAGAAGTAAAAGAGCGATGTCAGCACACCCACAACAATGGTCAGATTGCAGATGCCCTGGCCGAAACCGACTCCCATGATGGGAAGCATGGTTTCCTGCAGCTGCGGATAGATGTCGCTCATGATAGTGGCTGTGATTCCGAGGCCTGCTCCCATGCCGACAGAGAAGGCTATCGGCCAGCGGGAGGTCCATGCATACTTGGAAGAGAGACGGCCCAGCATCATCAGTCCCAGAATGCCGGGGATGATCAGCCAGTACTTGTGATCCTTGGTCAGGGGATCCCAGAAGTTCGGGATCAGGCTGTTGTGGTGGTTGACTGCCAGCAGATAACCGTTGGAAACACCGATAAAGATATACTCTGCCAGGCGATAGACATAATTGTCCTTGTAAAGAAAACTATAAATGGCCAGTGTCAGTATGGCTGCTATGCTTGTGCCGACAACAGGCCCGAGATGTGTGTAAAAGAATCCAGCTTTTGTTTCCATGTGTTGCCTCCCTTACTTCGCGCGCACGAAGAACTTTTCGTAAAAGACGATGCAGTTGCCCAGAATGATGAACAGGCCGATCACTAAGTGCGCCATGGACTGGGCGTCCATTCCCTTCAGGCCTTTCCCCGGTCTTTTTACCAGGTATTCGTACTCTGCGGCACCGGCCAAACCTGGAAGAAGCCCGAAAAGCTGTTTGGACTGGAAATAAGGGTAGAAGTCCGGCGCGGACACCGCTGTGCATCCGGACACAGTTGGTATGTTAAACTTCGTGCCTGCGAAGGCGATCCATTCCTTGGTCCCAGGTGTTCCTGCCGAAAGATTGATGATCGCGTTGAAAGAGGAATAGTCGTTCACATCCTGCAGGATCGGGATGTCGCGGACTTTTTTCCCTTCAACGGATGGAAAAGCGGTGGTGAAGTCCGTGCCGATGGAATTGATGACAATCGACTGACCAGCCTTATAACCCATGTTGATGTAATCAACTCCATAGCGGATGTCGGGAAACTCGACTTTCAGTTCATTAAAGGCATTGTTCATTTCCGTGCCGCCCATGGGCCAGAGAGCCATGGCTACCACGCGGATCTTGTTCCTGAAGCAATGGGCGAGAAGCGCGACATTCATAGGGTAAAGCTCAGCCTTGCTTGATGGATCATAGTCGTTAGAAAACAGCACTCGTGACCCGGCCGGGAGCTTGTCAATGAATTCAAAAGCGCTCTTCACTTCCCTGGAAACAGTCACAGGCAGGCCGATCGGCATGAGCATGGGAAGAACAACTGAAAGGGCTAAGCATACATAGATAATTCTGCGGTCCAGATGTTTAAGTTTTTCCAGCATTTCAGTCTCCTCCCAGGTAGGCCTTTTCAAAGACCAAAAGGATCTTCAGGGACATGGAAACAGCCCCCAGCGCTACGCCGATCATAATGGCGCGCTGACCGGCTGTGACAGGGTGCATCATGATCCAGGACTGGATTTCCGGGAACTGATCCCAGATGGCGGCTCCAAGAGGAACGCGACCCAGCATGACCAGAAATCCGGAGATCATCAGGAGCGAAGCCTCGAAGGTCTTGATCCTGAAAGCGCGGAACGCGGCTGATGCGATGTAGAACGCCAAAGTCGAGAACATGGTTGCGCCCAGAGGTGAATACACATATTTGTAGATAAAGG
>JAQTRI010000511.1 GCA_028711905.1 Candidatus Wallbacteria bacterium
TTCTTACATCGATGCAGCAGAATCTTCCCTGGATATCAGTATCTATACACTGGACTATGCTCCGATCACTGAAGCCATTATCCGGGCCGCCGATCGGCTGGGAAGCGGCAAGGTCAGGGTGGCTGTTGAGTCCAGCTACTACTACAACGAGAAGTACACATCCTATCGCGACCTTGAATCCGCCGGAATCACTATCGTGGCAGATGACGCTGGTGGAACTGACCGAGGATTGTGCCATCATAAATTCATTATCAGGGATAAGTCCGCAGTGCTGGCCGGATCCACCAATTTCACCATTGCCTGCGTCAACAAGAACAACAATAATGTCCTGGTCATCGACAGCCCTTCCGCTGTCCCGCTGTTTCAGCAGGAATTCGACCAGATGTTCACAGGCGGCAAGTTTTCCACCAGAAAATCATCCTCCGGGACCAGCAGTGTTTTAGACATCAGCGGAATCAGAACTGAAATTTACTTTTCCCCTTACGACAAGCCCAAGGCAGTTATCCTCCGCGAGATTGCCAGAGCTACAACCTCGATTGTTTTCTGCATGTATACATTTACAGATTCGGATATCGCGCAGGCCTTGATAGAGCGGAAAAATGCCGGGGTTGATGTGCGCGGCGTATATGACAAACTCCAGGCCGGGTCCAGTTACAGCACTTACAAAACTCTGTCTCAAGCCGGTGTTCCTGTGAAGCTGGACATTCATTCCGGATTTCTGCACGACAAATTCGTGGTGATAGATGCTGAATTAACTGCTCCGGTCGTGCTGACAGGCTCGTATAACTGGACGGATTCCGCCAACACCGCTAATGACGAGAACATAGTCCTTGTGCAGGACAAGACCATTGCCGAAGCTTATTTCAACGAATTCGAAAAGAATTTCACAGCAGCGGCTCTGGAAGAGGCAGAGGCTGTTTCTGATCCGGTCCTGCTTTTGAGCAGGGTAGGATTTGATGATGGGGCAGTATCCTGGATTGAGGCTTTTTGCATTGATGACAGCACAAACGGCTCAGGCGCTGACATCAGCGGTTTCATGCTGGAAGGCGCTCATTCTTTTGGGGTTGTGCCTGATGGGACGATGGTCAGAAGAGGCGGTTTTGTAGTGTTCGCGAACTTAGCCGGTCCGCGTGATCCGGATAAGGATAACGCCCATATCATGGTCAGCACAGGGCGGCTCGGGAACGAGACTGTTCATGGGCGGATTGTGCTCAAAGACAGCGCAGGACTGCCTGTGGACGGAATGGAACTGCCTGCGAGTGCGGAATTAACCGGTTCCTGTGTGTTTACCAGGGACAGCCTGTGCATGGACAGTGGGCGATTATCAGACTGGACGCTGATTGAAAATGGCGAATGTCCGGATTTCAGCCTGCATACGAACAATGTTATCAGAATGACCGGAATGTGATTGTCAAAAGCCGTTCATCCTGATGACGGCATCGATAAAGTGATTGCTCCAGTTATGCCAGGAATGACCTTCAGCAAAAAAAGCGGAGTGCATGCGGAAATTGACCTGATCTTTCAGGTCACTGCACAAGGTTCTGTTACTTTCGATAAGATTCAGGCCGCGGATTGCAGTTTCATAGGTACCGCACTGGACAAACAGCTGCTGTCCGGTACTGCCTTTTTTTCTGATTGAATCTAAGAGTTCCGCTGGAATTGCGTGAAGCGGAACCGATTGAAGCAGCACATTCATGTCTTCAGTGCCCGAAAAAATTCTCAGGGCTGAAAGACCGGATTCTGAGTTGCCTACTACCAGGTTTCCCCCATTGTTGCGAAGGGGAAATTTGTTTTTGACAAACTGCAGAAATTCATCGCGAAAAAACCGCGAAAAACCTTGCTCAACCCCAGAATGCATATGAAATGACTCATATGAGTTGAAAAAGAAAGCGATGCAGGGCTCAATTTTGCCGTGGTGGACCAGATTGTCGAGAATTGTAACGATCCCTCCATGGTGAAGGTAGTTATCACCATCGATAAAGGCGATAAAAGTGTAATTTTTTAAAGGGTCGAAGCTGAGCGGCAGATATGCGTAAACCGTTTGTGCTGTCCCGAAAACATGTGAATCAACCGTAAAATCGAGAAGTTTTCCAGAGGGGGTGTCCTGGAACCTGATTGCTTCATTTTCTGCGTAATACGGCATTTTCAGAAGCGAGTTTTCTCCGTGTATTCCTTTGGTGCGGAACTGGTTCAAACTGTCGATGCAGCTTGAACTCCCGGTGCAGAACTTGTATTCAATGGCCGCTGTTGGCGGCAGTTCCATCTCACAGTATGCGATGTCCGTGCCGGAGATGCGCTGCAACTGATGCGTGCCGATCTGCCAGTTGTTGTGATCTCCGATCAGATGGATGGTTTCGAATTGATTACGCACGAGAAAGATTGCCCCTTCGGCAGTCACGAGCGGGCAGCGCATACCATATATTTTCTGCCAGAAGATATTGGCAAAGCGCTCTTTTTCGAATCCTGTGGATTCTTCGATTTTCTTTCTGAAATCGTGAAAAAAGGAATGTACCGGAATCATGTTTTTATAGTGCTTTCAGCTTTTGAATG
>JAQTRI010000512.1 GCA_028711905.1 Candidatus Wallbacteria bacterium
ACGGCAGTGCAATCTGCCTGTCGGCCGATGGTTCGATGTTGATGGAGACGATTTTTCAGGATCGCTGCTCAGGTTCAATCACAGGCTCATGTTCCGAGACTGCTTCGGCATTAAGTGAAGGCGGACGCGAATCAGGTTGCACTGATATCATCGGATATCCAGCTCTGAGGTCATCTGCCGGGTTCATTTTCTACACTTTTCTTCCCTTTTCTTGCGTTGCTGATCCGGACTTCCATATCAGTTCTGTTCTCCATCACCATACATTGACAGCGTATCTGCCGGTGCCTGATAATCCTTACCGTTTTTCAATGGTTCTCAGACTCTGATTCATTTCTCTCCCCTGCCCCGTAGTTTTTCATTGAATTGAATTTTGAAGGAGGAGATGAATGAGAGTTTTGGTTATGATGCTGTTTTTATCAATCCTGTTTCGGAACGCCCTGGCAGGTGAAGTGAAGTCCCCGGTCGTTACTTTTGATGGATTCCTCAAAAATGTGCTGGAACACGACCCTTATACTGCGGCGGCTCGAAAGCGGCTTGATGCCGCCGGATTTAAGCTGCGGCGTGAAGGTTCGTACCCTGAGCTTGAACTGGAGATCGAGGCTGAGGGTTTTTCAGGCAGCGGCGAGTTTCACGGGACTGGAAATATGGAACTGTCCGGTGGTGTCGGCAAAGTGATCAATTCCCGCCGCATTGTGATGAGCAAAAGAAAAGCTGCACAGATCGAAGTTAAGATTGCTGCGCAAGAGGTGAGCCTGGCTCGCTCCAGTGCCCGTGATTCGGCCACGGCAGCTTTTATTGAAGCACAGTGCGCTTTTCTGCAGCTGGATCTGGCGAAACGGGCACAGAAAATCGCCGACAGCATTGCAGCAGCTGTGGGGGAAAAAGTGCGTGCCGGACGCGAGGCGGATGTGGTTCTTGACAAGGCCGAGGTCGGCAGTCTGCTGGCGGAATCAGGCTCTGCCGCAGCAGCTGTGCGTGCCGGAGAATCTCTACGCGAGATGTCAAGGATGGCCGGACAGGAGATTTTCGCTGTGGAGGGTGCCAATTTCAAGAGGCTTCCGGAAATCCCCGGGCTGGACAGTCTGGAAAATTTTCTGACAAATGCGCCTGCGCTGCGGATATTGGAACTGAAACAGTCTGCCGGAGCTGCTGCCGTTGATCTGGCGCACGCAGAAGAAGCGCCCCCGATTCAGCTGTCCGCCGGTGTCAGCTCCAGCCGGGGCAGTGGTGATCAGGCACTGAAGATAGCTTTTTCCATGCCCCTGGCCAATATTGGTTCGAGAAGCGCCGTAACTTCAGCTGCACTCAGCGATCAGGCCGCGGCGGCCTGTGAGTTTCAGGCGGCCCTTGCTGCGTCAAAGAACGAACTTCGCTGCAAACACGCCATTTACAGGGAATATGCGGCACTGCTCCAAAAATTGCAGTATAAGGGCCTGGAACGGGGGCGCAAGGTATATCGTTCAGTTGAAGAAGGTTACCGGCTGGGCAAGTATGACCTGATGACAGTCCTGGACGGCAGCCGTGAACTCATGGAAATCGAATCCGCAGTCATCAACGCTTATCAGCAGGCTGTAACAGCAGCTGCGGCCATCGACAGTCTCACCGGGCATGTGTTACACAACGAAATCTATTCCGATTCAACTACAGGAGGCAGACCGTGAAATACGCTCTTATCAGCATTTTGGTGATCCTTTATTTGACTGCTTCAGCACAGCTGCATGCTGCTGTGGATACGCACGATGATCATGAAGCGGCTGAGTCTCATGAAATGGACTCGCACGATGAAAATAACGAACACGATGAACACGGAGAGCAGGAGGAACACTCCGCAGATGATGGGCATGGGCACGGCAGCGAGGATACTGCGCATGCGGGCGAGGCTCCGGGTGTCATGCTCAGCGAAGGTGAACGCATGTCCATCGGCATAGTGCTGGCCGAAGCCGGATTCGGGACTGTGGATCAGGCCCTGTCACTGCCGGGTGAAGTCTCGTTTGACGGCGAAAGATATGTGCATCTGATACCGAGGATCCCAGGAGTGGTTAAAAACATAGCGGCAGATATCGGAGACACAGTCAAGGCCGGACAGGTGCTGGCTGTGCTGGAAAGCCGGGAACTGGCTGAATCGGCGGCCGCTTATCTTGCGCTCATTGAGCGTGCAAAGCTGTCACGCAGCGTGCTGGAGCGGGAAAATGAGCTGCGCACTAAAAAAATCTCATCAGAAGAAGAATTTCTCCGGGCCAGGTCTGAAGCGAGAGCCGTTGAAATCGATCTGCAGCTTCAGCGGGAAAATCTCCTTGCCGCCGGTTTGCACAGCGAACATATCGCCATTCTGGAAAAAGGAGGGGATCTCAAGCGCTATGAACTGATCAGCCCGTTGGACGGCATAATCGTGAAAAGGGAGTTGATTCTTGGTTCCCGTGTCGATGAATCATGCACTCCCTTTGAAATCGCCAACCTGGACCGACTGTGGGTCAATATGAGCATCTATCAGGATTCAATCGGAAAGATTCAATCAGGTGATCCGGTGATCAT
>JAQTRI010000111.1 GCA_028711905.1 Candidatus Wallbacteria bacterium
TCAAAAAAATACGAAAGACTGTCTCCATCCGGGTCTGCGACATTTCCCACTGTCAGACAGGGCTTAACTGCAGTAATCCCGGCCCCTCCTGCAGGTGAGGCCGGAACAGGAGCCGGGGGTTGCCGATTCATTGTCTTAACAGTGAATCCGGCAAAGGTCCAGGAAGAATACAGCGCTCCGTCTGAAGAACGGCAGCGCCAGTAATATACGCAGTTATCCGCAAGCACTCCCGGCTGCCATCCGGTTGAACCTTCCCCTCCGGCGACTGAGCCGGAACTGATCTTAGCCGGAGAAGTGAAATCCTGCCTTGTGTCCAGTTCAAAAAGATAAAAAAGCGCATCCTGGTCAGGGTCAGTGCTGTTGATCACTGTCAAAAAAGGATTTGTCGTAGAAATCACAGCCTTGTCAGCAGGCGACTCCACAGCCGGAGGAGTCGGGGATTCGTTGACCCTGTTGACAAAAAACGAAAAAGCGGAACTGAACTGGGAATACGCTGATCCGTCATATGTCCTGCAGCGCCAGTAATAAGTGCAGTTTTCAGCCAGATCGACCGACAGCTGCCAGCTGGTCTGACTGACAGGGCCGGAGGTCATGCGCTCAGGGCCGTTGAATCCGGAAACCTGATCAATCTCAAAGTAATAGCTGACAGGGTCTCCGTCAGGATCACTGACAGTGCTGACTAAAAGAGCGGGACGGCTGGAATCAACTGACACGCCGCTGGCAGGTGAAACCGGAACAGGAACAGCAGGCGGGCTGTTTCCCAGATCCACGGTAAAGGACTGCACACTGGACCACGGGCTGTAATTCACGCCATCGCCCGACCTGCAGCGCCAGTAATACAGCACACCTTCAGACAGATTGGAAGTGATCTCCCAGAAGGTGTTGTCTATCCCCTGTGATACGGCCGGAGAACTGATGCCGGCTCCGCTTGAGAATCCGCTCGTTGTGTCGAGCTGAAAATAATACAGCAGGCTGGTGCCTTCCGGATCTGTGGAATTGACCACACGCAGTACCGGCCTGACAGTTGAAACCTGAGAATTTCCAGCCGGTTCATATGGATATGGCGCGCCAGGTGCATTGTTGACAGTATCAACAGTAAAGCTCCAGGTCCCGGACCAGGATGAGTAATCGAGACTGTCATAAGCTCGAACCTTCCAATAGTAAATCTGGTCCTCAGACAGTGAATCAGTCACGCTCCAGTCAGTAAAACCCGATCCCTGTGCAACATTGCCGGATGTGATTCTGCCGGAAGAGAAACCGGAATTCAGGGCCAGCCAGAACTCATAGAACAGGCTGTCCCCGTCAGGATCAGTCGAATTTGTCAGCCTGAGTGTCGGCCTGGAAGTTGTGACTTTGCTGCTGTTGGCCGGGGAATACAGAACAGGGGTTGAAGGCGGGTCATTGCCGAGATTGACAGTGAACTGCTGTACTGATGGAGTGCCTGTGGTTTCCGCTCCTGCTGTGTCATAGGCCCTGACAGTATAATAATAGGTTTCTCCGTCATTCAGCTGCGTTGTCAGCGTGTACTGGGTGGCATTGATATTACCGACTGTCGCGGCCTGGCTCAGGTCGGAACTGGTGGAATAGAGAATCCGGTACCTTAGGGTATCATCCGGATCAGGATCAGCAGATGCGCTCCAGCTGAATGTCGGATTCAGGCTGGTCACACTGCCTGATGGACCGAGCAGGCTGAATGAACCGGGCGGATCATTGGAGCTGTTAACGGTATATGTGAACACTACGGCGCATGATCTGGTGTTCCCCCACGGGTCATACGCCCTGACTCTCCAGTAATACAAAGCGTTTTCCGGAAGTTCCCCGCTCTGAACCGTGTACTGGGAAGATGCGAGATTGTCCCTGACCAGAACCGGCGAGAGAAAATCGCTGCTGTCATCGAATTCCAATGTGTATTTCACGCTGTCACCGTCCGGATCAACGGAAGCTTCCCAGTCAAATGTCACACCCGGAGAGCCGGTACTGCCGCTATCCGGTGTCAGCAGCGCAAAAGCCCCGGGCGGGGAATTGCCGACAGCCATTGATCCTTCATACGGCAGATGATTGACTGCAGTAGCAGTAACACTGACTGAGGCTGACGCGCTGATCGTGACACTGAATTGCGCAGCTCCGGACGAGTCGGTTGTCGCCACAGAATAAATACCACCCTCCTGCATCAGGCATACTAAAGCGCCGCTCACTCCGCTGCCCCCGGAAGCCACAGTTACAGTCAGAGTCTGTGCGCCTGTTGAGATATTGTCAGGATGTGATGCAGTCAGGCTGGAAGGGGAACGGGTGTAGATGGGAAGCTCCGGGTCCCCCAGCAGGTTGTAGTTGTGCAGGTTCTTGCGGCTGTAAACATCAACAGTATGCCTTGTGGAATAATAGTGTTTGGACAGGTAAAGGGCCTTTCCAGGTCTGGACTCGCTGCCGTCTGCCAGTTTCTGGAAGAAATAATAATCATGGGTCTGGTTCATGCCGTCATCAGGTCCGGTCCAGCCTGGAGCGTAATAAGAGGTGCGGGCAGAGCCGACAAACCCTGAACCGGACTTGCGCAGCACAGACTCGCCCAGTGATTCTCCGCCTGTCCAGTCAAAACAGCCGGTCAGGCATGAATCTGCGTATACAAAAGACTTTTTGCTCCCATTGGACGGCGAATCAGTACTCTGGAAAAAAACCTTGTCTGTATACTCGCTATAATCCTCCAGCCCGTCCATGTCAGAATCCCTGTCCCACACCCTGTAAACCACACTGTCAGACCAGCCGTGTCCTGCCCAGTTGACAATGGACTGCCCGGAATTGACCGCCTGCAGAAAATTGCTGTGCGTCAAACTGTACTCATATGAATTGCGGGTGGGGTCCAGTCCCTCGGCCTGATACAGGCGCACCACATTCATGCCTGAGAAGAAACCGGCTGAGATCATCTGCTCCATCATCAGGCTTTCGTCAGTGCGTTCCCAGTCCATGGAATTGTCGCCGTTGTCGTCTGAATCGTGATTGGAAAACGCGGCAGCCAGAACCGCTCTCCCTGCCCAGTCGCCTGCCGGCGCTGCTTTTTCATAATTGAGAATAATGTTCACCATGGATGTCATGGCTGCTGAGGTGGAAGCTGTCAGGCGGCCGACATAAACATCAGCCAGCCAGCCGGCTGTGTTGACTCCGGCATTGCTCCATGTGCCTGTAGGCTTGGCAAAATAGAAATCCGACGGCACATCGTCATCATGGAAATCAAGATACTCGTAAACTCCACCGTCATATGGATAATCCGGCCAGCCCGGGTCTGTGAAATATCCGGGTTGAATCTGCCCGGTATCTCCGGCTAAAAGCACCCATGTCACACCTGTACCGCTGTTATAATAATCCGCAATGCAGGCGCGGATTTTCTCTCTGTCAGTGGTTCCGGAATATCGAGTCCTGATGCTTTCAACGGTCTCCAGAGCGGTTTTCAACCCCTTTTTCGTTTTCCAGTCGGCTAAGGGCTGGACTGCGGTCTTGAGCGCGTCTGTCGTAACCACTAAATATGAATATCCGGAGACACCCTGCCTGCTGAGCTGAGCCGGATCGCTTTTATAGTCTAAGATCAGTTCTTCAGCCAGTCGCTCGCGGTCGACAGTCCGGGTCAGTGCGGACTGGGCTGAGGGAAGAGCCTTACCGCTGACATAGATCTCAAAGCGCGGGGTCAGGAGCAGGTCTCCGCTGTCCTTCATAAAACGCACAGGCGTCAGACTCACTGCTGCAACTGTAATACCGCACACCTCGAAAGTACCAAGGTAACTCCAGGCCGTTTCAGGATACACACAGGGAATTTCACGGTCCTGCGACAGTTCGGCAGGACGGGAAAAGGGATGAACCGGATACGGGGTAATCCTTATGTCCGGAAGTCTCAGAAACAGATGTTCTCCAATTGGTTTGACGGAAATCTCAGGCGCATTCACACCATAGGGAATCCGGAAATAAAATACTCGGTAAGGAAGACTTGGCATGCCTGGTTCCAGAGTGGTTCCCCAGCCGGGAACAGAGACAGTGTTGCCGACCAGTTGCGGCTGTGACACATCAACTATTGAGGATAAAGAGGATGGAGAGATCTCAAGTTCATCAGTATCAATCCCTATTGCCGCATCAGCATAGAAAGCGTTATAAGTATGGGAAAAATCCTCATCAGCAGAATCCTCTTCGTTTTCATTTACTTCACAGGCTGATGACAGCAGTCCCCGCCCATAAACCGGATCTGTTCCAGGCTCTCCCAGGTCTAAGCACCAGGGCGTCAGTTCAGATTCGTTCATGAGCCGGATCTGTCCGGACTGATATCCTGAAGCCAGTACCCCGGCAAAAACAGCTGCAGCATATGATGTTCCGCTCAGTTCCTGCATACTTCCGTTCAGGCCCGGCACCAGAACTTCGCCCAGAGCACAGTAATCCACACAGGAACCTGAATTGGAAAACGATGACACTGTCAGATTTGTTCCGATAGAGGCGATTCCCCATGCCCCTGGGAACGAGGCCGGGTAAAAATCCTTGTTACTGGCGTCATTTCCCGCTGCAGCCACAACAGCGCATCCCAGAGACCGCGCGTAATTCACAGCCCGCTCGAGAGCTTCACTTCCTTCATCTCCGCCAAGGGCAGCGACAATAACATCCGCTCCATTCTGCGCGGCAAAAACCATGCCCAGAGCCACCCCTGCCTGCGTGCCCTGGCCAATGTCATCCAGCACCTTGACCGGAATAACCGATGCCTCAGGGCAGAGTTCCAGCAGCAGACCGGCGACGCTCGTGCCATGCCCGTTCCGGTCTGAACAGTCTTCCCCGCCATCCACAAAATTGTGTCCTTTAGAAAGCTGGAAAAAACCGCTGACCCCAGTGTCAAGAACAGCGACAGTCACATCGCGGACCTTAGGCGTTACAGACGCGAAACCGAGATCTTTCTGCCGGATGCCGGACAGTCCGGCAGCTGCAACAGCAGAATCAGGGTGACAGAAAAGATTCCGTTGCTTCATCAACTGCACAAGATCTGCCACAGGAGCATGATAGCGCATAAGCGCAAGCCCCAGTTCCGGCACTATTTCCAGGAAGTCCGGTTCAGGACACCCATCAGGCAGGCTGCCGTCCGGATTCAGCTCCACCCAGAACTGGCGCTCAGCCAGTTCCGGTCCGGTCAGGGGGGATTGTTCAATGCTGATCAGTCTCTCGTTTGAGACAAATGGGAAAACAAGGCTCATTGCATAAGAGCACAATAAAACAATCAGGCTGAAAAGAACTGTTTTAGTTTTTCTGTTCATCAGAGCCTTTTGCAAAAGCACGCAGCCCATCATCCGGCTTCCAATCCTTATACCCGGAAACCGGAAAAAAGCAACGGTTCACATACTATATAGCATGGAAATTACTAGATGAGCACATTCCCGGGATGAGACGCAATGCATTGCGTCTCTACAATAACCTATCACCCATTACCCATTACCGTTCCCGCGTTATCCTCGATGCATCCCTGTGATGAGACGCGCTATAGCGCGTCTCTACAATTCATAATTCAACATTCATCATTCATAATTCAACATCACCCATCACTTCCCCAATTGATCGCGGTATTTGTCGTAAACCCTGTCCTTTGTCGCAGAGTCCACACGGTAAACAGTGAGTTTCGAATGCGATGGGGTCAGGCCGGTTTCCATCCAGAGAGCCCAATCTTTTGAGTAGCTGTACATATCGATTCTATTGGTTGCGCCCTGAAAAGCATCGCCTGTATCATGGGCAAACCAGTAGCCGTCGTGAGTCTCTCCATTGGGCAGTTTCAGCCCGCAGGTCTTGGGAATGTAATAAACTCCGCCATAGGGCATTTCCTTTCTGTTGACAGCCAAGGTGTGAAAAGGCACCACCCAGTATCCGGTGGCTGTAATGCCGGCGCACCCGTCAGGAATGCGGTTGAAGCGAAAGTTACTGACATATGAGACCCCTGTGCCTCCGGAAAGCAGGCCGCTGCCCTGCATCAGAAGCTCAGCGAAAAATCTCCCGCTGGTAGCGGCTATCACTTGGCCTGAGGGTGTTTTCACCTGCTGCTTCTCAGTCCCGTTGTATTTCTTGCCGTAAAGATACCCGGCCGTGGGGAAACCTTCTTCATTGGCAGTCATGTAATAAGTGGGCTTTTTGTCCGGCATCTTGGCGAATGCGGACAGTTGAGGTTCCAGTCCGGCGTCCGCGGCTTTGGAAACACCTGTCCCAGGCTCGACAGCATAAGGGGTGTGGAATTCCACATAAGCTCCGTAAACGAATCCTGCATTCCCGCCATGGTCTGTCACCCTGTAAAATCCGTTGTTAAAAGCATCGATCGATACTTGTGCTCCTGAAGACAGGAAATCCACGACCTGGGTTCTGAATCCCGGTCCGTTGAATACAGCCGCTCCTGGAGCGAGGATAATGCCGGATTGTTTCTGCAGAGCCTGGTCATCGCCTGCGGAAAAGTCCGCGTTCTGGGCTGATTTAATCTTCTGCCCGAGTTTCGAAGCGTTTTCCAGCCCCTGGGAAAATCCCTGGAGAAACCTGGCGAAACACAAAAGCGCTTCCCCCTGGTAAGTTTCAAGAATAAATCCCATTGCCACGGCACTGACATCATCGCCCGCAGACAGAATTTCGTCCAGTCCGACTGCGGCATCCTCCTCTGCCTGAAGTGCAGCCTCAAGCTCGACAGGGTCATGCCCGATCTGTTTGGCGCAGGCCTGAAGGGCCATGCGCACCTGGGAGGCTTCGACGAAATCCGAGACCATGGTCATGATGCCGCGAGCCTGGATGGTAAAGGCTGCTGCCAGAAGCGCTGTGATCATCAATATTCTGGACATAAGTCCCTCCGGATTTATTTTGAATTAAAATAATTATACCCGGAATCAGGAATTATTCCATTCATACATCCATTATATTGCGGTGATTCCCGCGTTACCCTCGATGTATCCCTATGATGAGACGCGCTAAAGCGATTTCCCCGCGTTACCCTCAATGTATCCCTGTGATGAGACGCGCTAAAGCGCGTCTCTACAATTCAAAATTCATCATTCATCATTCATAATTCCCGTTTCCGTTTACCCCCTTGTCCCTGTCTCGCTCCTGTGTTATCCTGCTCAAAATTTTCCCTGGGGGACCTGATGAAAACACTCCTGTGCCTGGCATACCTGTCTGTCGCGCTGCTGCATGCGACAGATTACAATCCCGGCGACACGGTTTCCTTCTGGCAGTTCGATCCTGTCAAAGGCGGCGAGGTGTTTGAAAACGGCTATTATCAGACTGATTTCGTCTGCCGCCTCAAGGGAGAGCATTCGATCATCTTCGTGGAAAAGGAACTCAAACCCAAGTCAGTGCCCCCTGCAGGGTTCGCGGAAAAGCTGCGCGACCGCTTTGACTGGCTTTACCCGACCCTTTCCAATTATTTCGGCCCACCATCGGATCTTGACGCCAACGGCCGCTTCATCATCGCTGTCGCAGACATCCGTGACTGGTTTTACTACAGCATGGAAGTCACGGCAGGAATGGAACCCATACTCGGTATCTACTGGTACCCCTTCAATCAGAAACAGAAGAACGATTATCTGACTATGGACTCGGTTCAGTCAGATATTGAAGCATACGGAACCCTGGCCCACGAATTTTTCCACAATATTTACGACAGTGCTAATCCGGAACCGCTCAAAGTGCCTGACAGAGGCGTGAATGAAGCCTTAGCCAATTACGCGCTCTATCTCAACGGCACGATCGATATCGACAAGTATTTTCAATGGCAGGTCTCCATTCTGAAAAAGGATCTCGAAACCGGCAAACTGTTAGATCCTTTCGATGGTTCGCACGATTATTTCGACATTTCCAATCCTGATATCCACCACTGTTACGCGGCCGGCTATCACTTCGTGTATTACATCGCGAATTATATCTATGATTCCCCGGCTGACAGGCGCGATTTTTTCACCCGCCTGATTTACGAAAAACCCAATGCCACTTCACGGGAAAAACTGCTCAATGCCATGCTCGGTCTGAATATCATCGCTTCTGAGGCGGAATACACCAAATATTACAACGAAAAATTCCGCTACCATCTGTTGCAGATACTGGATATTGATTGATTCCAGCCCCTCCTTCTGATATGATGTGTCTCAATCGAAAACACGGAGACCGACATGAACGGAAACAATGATCAGCCCATAACAGACGCAGAAGATAAGCCCTTTAACCCTAACATCGAAACAGTCTGCCCCAGTTGCGGCCGGTTCTCAGGCACATACGACCGCTGCCCTTATTGCGGCAGGGAAGTGCATAAGCGCCTGAGCATCAGGATCGTCAAGCTTTCTGCATTGGGCATGGCTTTTATCGGACTTTTTTTCCTGTTCTTCGCTGCATGGAACAAGCAGCTGCCTCTGGTCAAGGTCGCTGAAATCCAGCCAACCATGAACTTCGCCTATGTCCGTGTCAAAGGCACAGCTGTCAGTGACGCTTTTGTCTATGAATACGGGGGCCTTAATTTCAACCTCAACGACAGCCCTGACGGCAAGGCTATGAACAGCAACATATCGGTCCGCGCTTACAGCAACATCGCGGCTGAACTGCAGAAGCGCAAACTGCTGCCCTCTCAGGGCGACATTGTGGAAGTCGCCGGCAGCATCAAAATCCGCGATGGCGGTGTCAGCATGATCATCCAGAGCCCGGACCAGGTTTCCATCATTCCCAGGCTGGTAAAAACGGCCTGGATCAACGAAATCACCGAAGCCATGCTCAATGACCGCGTCAGGATCACGGCTCAGATCACTGAAGTTACTCCGGCCCGGGGAAATGCCCCGCGCGAAATCAGGATCAGCGACCAGTCCGGAGCTGCCACTCTCGTGATGTGGAAAAGTGTTTTCGAGTCCCTGAACCGCTTGCCCGGATTCGGCAAAGAGGCTGAAATCGAGGCTGAAATCACTGTGGACCAGTACAGGGGAAAGCTCCAGCTCTGGGTCAAGAATGAAACCCATGTCAAGGTGACTAAAGAAGCTGAAGAGGCTGGAGGAGAACCGACCGGACCGGCACAGCCAATGTCTCTCGCGTCAGTGACAGGATCAATGACCGGACGGCTCGTGAAAATCCAGGGAAAGATCGCCTCCTTTAATGTGACACCCGGAAAAGCCCCCAACCAGATCGAAGTCGTAGACAGTTCCGGCTCTGGTCGCATAGACCTGTGGAAAAATGTTTACTCACAGGTGATGAACACCTCTGGAATCGGTATCGGCGCTCAGATTGAAGCCACAGTCAAGATCGAAGAGTACCAGGGAAAGATGCAGTTGTTTCTGCTTTTTGCCAAAAATCTCCGCATCATGGGAAATGCGCCTGGCGCTGAGCACAAGCCGATCAAACTGAAAGACATCAAACTGGACGGAGCGGGATCTGTAGTGCAGACTGAGGCAACGGTCGCGGGAATAGAGCGCTTTGGAACGAAAAACAACTTCAAGGTCTTCCTGGAAGATGAAGGAACCAGGGTGGAGTCGATCTTTTTCTCTTCCACTTTCCCTGAATTGCCTCCAGTGGTGAAACCAGGCTCCAGGGTCCGGATCACCGGCAAAATCAACAATTATCGGGAAACCTTGCAGATCATCGTGGATAAGCACGCGGATGTGGAGGGCCTGTGACAGAAGTGCTGCTCCATCTGCTCATGATCGCCGCCGGAACGCTGATTGCCTCAGTTCTGGCCTGCGTGCCTGCTCT
>JAQTRI010000112.1 GCA_028711905.1 Candidatus Wallbacteria bacterium
GCCGTGCGTGCTGAAACGCTTCACGACAGCAGCCAGACGCACAGATTGAATCTGGCCCGGGTGTTGTTGCAGATCATGAAAGAGATCGTCCGTGCAGGAGGCAACGAGGAAAAACAGCTGGCTTTAGCTCATGATTTTCGTGATGCGTCCTCGGGAAATCCCCGGCTCATCCGCAAACAGCTTCGCAAGTATCATCTGCTTGAAATGCCTGAGGAGTGGAATCAGCTTGCCTTTGACCACCATGTTCATGATGCCAACACCAAGGGGCGCAAATCACCCACCCACTTGATCATGGACGCCTGGATCAAAGGGATCCGCTTTTTAGGAGTGATTTACTACAATGATGTCAAACCGGAAGCTGCATCCGAGCTTTTGGAAGCAGCCAATATTATGGGCATTGATGTGCGAATCGGCGTTGAGGTAAAGGCCCGGCTCCGCAACAAGTATGTCCAGCTCATCTGGTCCCCCCGCGGATTTCTCGACCGCAGGGACTTTCTGAGCTTTCTGGAAGAGCCGGAAATAATGATGTTTCTTGCTCAGGGACAGGCTGTGGTTGAGTATGAGAAGAGGCATATCCTTGAGCTTTTAAAGATCTTTAACCGTGACCATCTTCCGGTGATCAATGATCAATTCGGTATTGCTGTTCCCCAGCTGACTGAAAAGGCTTTTCTGGATTCTGTAGGGTGCGGCCAGGCATCCTTAGTTCACCTCGCAGAATATGCGCACCGGACAATTCTCACAAGCCTTAAGCAAAAAACAGAGGAATTGTCTGAGCAGTATAAAACAGCCTCTGCTGCAGAGCAGGAAAGCATTAACAAGGTACTGGAGTCTTTCAACCAGCTCGATCCTGAGGCTCTTGTCGACAAGTACTTGCGCCCGGAAGTCAATCCCGGCATACCTGATCCCGGGTGCCCTGCCGATAGCGATGATGTGCCGGAAATGCTTCGACTCGATCCCTCGGCAATGATCGACAAGCTTGAGAAACTGCCCTGCCGCTCCCGCATCACTCTAAACCCTTCCAACCTTTCT
The DNA here is from genome assembly GCA_028711905.1 of Candidatus Wallbacteria bacterium. Lineage (GTDB taxonomy): Bacteria > Muiribacteriota > JAQTZZ01 > JAQTZZ01 > JAQTZZ01 > JAQTRI01. The sequence goes on from JAQTRI010000112.1 coordinate 1,030, forward strand.
CCAGCGGATGTGCTGGAAGTGCTCTACGACGGTAAAGGGCGCGTTACGCACCTGGAAATCTTCAATTTAAAGGACTGGTCCCAGGGCCGCACACAGCACAGGCAGCTGATCAACAGGATACGCCTGGTGATCAACAGCGGTAATGTTGTTGAAGCCAAGCACATGGTCCGTGAAATTCTGGCTTCAGTCGAGGAGGGAGCACATGAAGGCGAAGACTTGGCAGCAGAGAAGATCAGGACTATTCTGAATAATTTGAAGACCTTACTGAGATTTTACAGTGTGAGCAGATTGCGCAGCCGCCTTGGCAGCGACTCCATCGGACATTCGCGGCACGCTTATGGAATGGGTCTGGTTGTAGTGCCGACACTGCCGTGGCGGGCCAGGCGTGAGATCCGCCGTGATTCCAATCGTTTGCTGCCTGTAACAACTGTGGCCAGGCGGCATGTCATGACTGTTGAAACAGGCGAAATATCTTCCTCCCGCGAAGTCCATACCAACCGGGATTTGACGGCTGAACCCTTTCTGCATGAAACCCGTTCCAGGGAAGTGAGCTGGTCGGTTGGACACAACAGCACAACCCTTGCCGGAGTTGGAAACATCGCCACTCTCAGCGGCAAACCTGAGCGGATCGACAATGGATTGTCTTTAGGGGTTTCAGGGACTGTCAGGCGTTACAACTGGTCCTGCTTCAGTCACATGAACTCAGGAGTCATGAACTTCGTCAAGATTGTGGCGGGCTTTCTGCCGGCGTTTTTAACATTTTACCTGACCAAGGACTGGTGGCTGCTGGCATATTTCGGGGCGTTGATCTGGTTTAGTATCACCGGTATCAGAAACATCCTGCAATCCGTTGTGGGAGGTGGCGGGCTGCGGCGCTCTCCGCTTTTAGGATGGAAAGATCTGGTTTCGTGGGGGCGTGTGGCTGATTCTCTGCTTTTTACAGGATTTTCCGTTCCGCTGTTGGATTTTTTGATAAAAGACCTTGTACTGGTGCGGAGCTTTGATATCACCACCACCACCAATCCGCTGGCACTCTATACTGGAATGGCTCTGGCCAACGGGGTTTACATTTCGAGCCACAACTTTTATCGCGGACTTCCGCTTGCGGCTGTTGTCAGCAATTTCTTCAGGACTGTGCTGTCCATCCCTGTAGCGCTGGGAATCAACTTTTTTATCCTGCGTCTGATGACTTTATCAGGTATTTCCGCAGAGGCTGGAATGGCAGACATTCAGCTCTGGGCTGCCATCATTTCCAAGACCGCCTCGGATTTTGTCGCAGCAATCATTGAGGGTACAGCCGATCGACAGCAGAATTTGTCGCAACGGAACATCGATTACGATGAAAAGCTCACCCAGGTCTACGATGTTTATGGACTGCTGGAAGCGATGTTTCCTGAGCAGGATGTGCTGGACCTGCTTGATCAGCCCAAAGAACTTTTCCGTGAGCTCCATGAAAAAAATCCGGAATTGCTTCGCTATATTGTGATGGCCTCTCTGGATCTTCTCTATTTCTGGATGTACCAGCCGCGGGCCAGGAAGGTGCTGGTCAGGAAGATGGAGCACATGTCCGCTGACGAGAAAAAATTTCTCCTGCAGTCGCAGCAGGTGCTGAAACGGAAGCGCGTAATTTCTGAAATGCTGCTCAACGGCTTAGTCGGGAAGAGGTTTGAAAGGGCCCTGGCTTTTTATCTGTCTCACGCTGACCGGTATCTGCAGAATCTTTCCAAAGCCGCAGGACATTGTTAGGGTATTTTGGAGAGTAAATCTTAGTGACTGAGCCTGTTCAGGGCACGGATTTTACACGATCGAGCGATTCCCTGGCAAACCCTGAGAGGGAGCTTTCGTCAGTGCAGAGTTCAAGTGTTTTCTGCCACTCTGACTTGGCCTTGATAATCAGACCCACTTCCTCGTAAGCATTGCCGAGATGATAATGGACATAAGGATCATTGTCGTTGATTTTCTGTAGTTTCTGCCAGACTGAAATAGCGTTTTCAAACATTTTTTTCTCGTAATAAATCAATCCGAGGTTGTACAGCGACACCTCATCGTCAGGGTTGACTGAGGCCGCGCTCTGGAACTTGTCAAGCGCGTTGTCGTAATCGTGATTGTCGTAATAGCACAATCCAAGACTGGTATGGGCGTAGACATCCTGGGGATTCAGCAGCGTCACCTGACGGAACAGACCGATGGCCTGGTCGAGCATGCCGAGTTTGCGATAACAGGTGGCTAAGGAGTATGCGACAAACTCGTCTTCAGGATTGATTTTATGGGCTTTTTCCAGCACTTCTCTGGCTTTCTTGAAATTACCGCGGCTCTTGAAAATATAACCGAGCCGGTACAATGCGTTGACCATGGATGGATTCAGGTCGATTGCCCGTTCCAGTTCCAGAATCGCCCTGTCAGTGTCCCCTTTACGGAAATACACCTCGCCGAGTTCATAGTGGGCTTCGGCGTTACCGTCATCGAGATCCACGAGCATTTCGAGCATGTTCTGCGCCTGTTCCGGCTGGGCGTTCAAACGGTAAGAAATGCCCAGTTCCAGCAGGATATCGCGTCTGGTGGGATTGACATTCAGGCCGCAATTGAGAATGTGAAGAGCTTCATCGTAATTACCGGAATTTTTGTAATGACGCCCCAGTTCAAGGTAGGCCGTAATGTGTGTTGGCTTCAGGTGAACGGCCCGGTTCCACATGACAATGGCTGCGCAGGCATTACCCTGGTCGCGATATGCTTCGCCGAGAGCGACAATGGCCTCGATGTACTGGCTGTTGATGGCCAGAGCCTTTTCCCATTCCTCAATGGCGCGCTGGATAAAGCCGTCTTCCTTGTAAGCCGTCCCCAGATTGTAGTGGGCTGCTGCGTCCTGCGGATTGAGAAGAACGGCCTTTTTCCACTTGATGACCTTTTTGTCGAAGTGACCCGTCAGCTGGAAAAGGGTATCAAGATAGTACTGGGCGTATTTGTCTTCAGGGTTCAGGTCAAGAACCTTTTCATACTCGATCAGGGCTTCTGGAATCATACCGGCGTTGCGGTAGGCCGTGGCCAGTTCATAGTGGATTTCCGTGGAATCAGGGGACGAGGAGAGCCGGCTGCGAAGTTCATCGATTTCCTGTTTGAGAGCCTCGCTCTTCTTTTTCAGCTTGGCTTCATTTTCCTCGACTTCATAGCCTTTCGTGATGAGCCGCACCCGGACTTCATCGGCCTTTTTCCAGAACTCGATGGCTTTTTCATATTCGCCCTTGCTGTCGAAAATGTCACCCAGGGCATTATATGCTTTGTAATATGATTCATCTAAGGAAGCAACGCGCTTGAATTCAAAAATTGCTTCAGTGACCATTCCTTTGGCCTTGTAAGTAAGCCCGAGGTAATAGTGGGCATCGACATTGGTCGGTTCGAGCTCAATTTCCAGCAGGAATTCACGGACTGCGGTATCCAGCATGTTTTTTTTGCGGTTCAGTTCGCCCAGGCTCAGGTGCAGAGACGGGTAGGTAGGTTGCTTTTTCAGTACGAACTGCAGCTCTGATTCGGCTTTGTCCAGCATGTCGCGGTGCAGATACGCCTGGCCCAGATAATAATGAGCTTCAATGTTTTCGCCGGAGATGTTGATGGCTTTCTGCAGCTCGGCCAGGGCCTCTTCGTGGCGCCTGAGCTTGAGAAAAATCTTTCCCAGCATGAGGTGGCCGTAAAAATAATTGCGGTCAAGCATCACTGCGAGACGGCTTTTTTTCTCGGCTTCACGGATCATTCCTTTGACATGATATGCCTCAGCCAGCATGTTGTATGCGTATGGATCCTCACGGTTGATGGAGATGGATTTTTTCAGTTCGGCAATGGCTGAGTCAACCTGATTGTGCTTGAGGTAAAGCTTGCCGATGCAGTAATGGGCGAAAGCATTGTAAGAGTTGATTTTCAGGGCTTTTTCAAAATTGATCTTCGAAAGATCGAACACACCTTTGTTATCGTATATACGGCCCAGGCTGATGTAGGCTGGTGCGTAAAGAGGGTTGATCTTCAGGGCCTGGTTGAAATAGAGTATCGCTTCATCGAAGTTGCCGCATTCCTGGTGCAGAGAACCGATGTTATAGTAAGCATAAAGGTAACGGTGGTTGTATTCGATGGCTTTTTTGAAGCACTCGATGGCTTTGTCGGTGTCTCCTTTGAACTTATGGCACAAGCCAAGAAAATTATGACAGAAGGCGTCTGATGGGTTCCATTTCAGGGCCTGGTGAAAATGTCTGGTCGCTTCCTCAATGTTGCCCTTCATCTGGTAAGCCCGGCCAACATTGTAATGGGCCTGGGCATCGGAGGGATTGCGAATGATTTTCTGCTTTTCCTCCTTGATGATCTGGTCGAATTCGCGCCGGATCATCAATCCTCCCAGAGGTTGCCGGAAATATGAAAGGGTGTGACAGCTTTGGTTTTTGCCAGCATGATGATTTTATCGGTAACTCTGGGATAAACTGTAATCGTTGAAAGTTCACACAAGGGAACAAACCGGACATCCGCAAGAATATGCTCCTGCCCGGGGGCAGGCGTCCCTGAGACCAGACGACCATGAAAAAACATGTGCACTATGTGGCGGCCTTCCCCGCCGATGGTTTCACAGGTAAAAGCCAGATCCCCGGGTTCAATGACAACAGAGCACTCTTCAAGCACCTCCCTTTTCAAGGCAGCACAGAGCGTTTCGCCGAATTCAACGCCCCCGCCGGGAGGAAGCCAGTATTCCCTGTCGGTTTTTCTGTGTTTGACCAGAAGCACGGCTTCGTTCTGGAAAAGCAGCAGTCCGACCCTGATGCGCAAATTTTTCATGTAACACCCCGGATAAGATTGGCCACAGTACATTATACCTTATTGATCTTTAGCGCTGTAGTGCATACCATGAAGTCGCTTCTGCTGAACAGTGTACCCATGGAAAAACATTGAAATCCTGCGGTAAGGAGTAGAAATATGAACGAAAACATCGGACAGGAAAGACAAGTTTCCTCTTCATTCCTGATTCGGGCGGTAAGATTCGGTCTGCCCGGCCTGGTAATTGTTGTGTCAGTGGCACTTTATTTTGCGATAGCCGGATCTGGACCCAAACACAGCCGGCGAAGGGTGGAAGAACGGACCGTTATGGTGGAAATCATGCGCCCGGAAAGAGTTTCCCGCAGGGTGCAGATCAGCGCTAACGGTATTGTGGTTCCATCGGTCCGGCTTGTTATGCAGGCCAGGGTCAATGGGGAAGTGTCCTGGGTCAGTCCGGAGCTGTCGCCAGGTGGGCGCGTGAAATCAGGAGATCTTCTTCTCAGGATCGACCCTGTTGATTACCAGTTGTCTCTGGTTGAAAACCGGGCTAAGCTCGCCCAGGCGGAATACGCCTGCAAGCTCGAACTCGGGCAGCAGGAAGTGGCAAAACTCGAATGGAAGAAACTTCCCAACCAGGACAAAGCTACACAGCTTGAAAAAGAACTTACACTGCGCACTCCGCATCTGAAAAAAGCTATGACTGAGCAGGAATCGGCTCAGGCTGGGCTGAAAAGGGCTGAGCTGAATCTGGAGCGTACTGAGATACGCACTCCCTTTAACGCGGTGGTGCTTGCCAGGGGAGTTGAAGCCGGTTCCCAGGCGACTACGCAAACCCAGCTGGCGGTTCTGGCAGGCACTGATGAATACTGGATCGATACTGCTGTTTCGGCGGACAAGCTGCAGTGGATCGAATTCCCGGTTGACGGTTCAAAAGGCTCTTCAGCAGAGGTTTCTCCATCAGGCCTGATCAGTGGTTCGGCTTCCTGGAACGGTGATGTCATCCGCCTTCTGCCCGGACTTGAGGAAAAGGGACGCTTAGCCAGATTGATCGTGAGGATTGCGAATCCCCTGGATTCCCAGCATATTCCCCTTCTGATCGACTCTTTTGTCAAGGTGCTGATCCAGGGAAAAATGCTGGACGGGTTGTTTGTTTTGCCCAGTAAAGCTGTTCACGATGGCAATACGGTTTGGATCTACAGCAGCGAAGAAAAACTGGAATTCCGCACAGTCGAGGTTATGTGGAGCAATGCTGAATCAGTGACGGTAAGGAATGGGCTGAGCGAAACCGATACAGTGGTGCTTACCAATATTGCATCTCCCCTTCCGGGACTCAGGCTGAAGCTTCAATCCGGGTCAGGAGTGGAAACGCCCAGAACCGGTGAGCGCGAACCAGGGAAGAAAACGCGCGGAAGTACCGGGGGATAGAAAATGACAAACGGCATGAACGGAGAAAAGATATCAACTGCAACCGGGTCCATCGCCTGGATGGTACGCAACCCGGTGACTGCGCACCTGGTGATGCTGATACTGCTTGTGTGTGGCGTATTGACCGCCATGACTATCAGGCAGGAGGTTTTTCCTTCCAGTGACCCCAGGCGAATCCAGATATCCCTGTCTTATCCCGGTGCCAGCCCTGAAGAGGTTGAGCAGGGGATTGTCCTGGCTATAGAAGAGAAGGTCCGGGGGATGACCGGCATCAAGGACATGACATCTTCGTCGAGGGAAGGGCGCGGAACCGTCAGCCTCGAGGTTCAGGAAGGAGTCGATGCGCAGAAGGTCTTTCAGGATGTTTTGCAGGCTGTATCCAGGATCAGCACTTTTCCCGAGGAAGCGGAAAAGCCTGACATTTCTTTAGTCGCCCGTACCATGCAGGTGATCAACATTGTGCTTTTTGGTGATTATTCGGAAAAAATCCTGCGCCAGCAGGCCGAAGTAATCAGGGACATGCTGTTGTCAGACAGGAACATTACCCAGGTGGAACTGGGAGGAATCAAGGATTATGAAATCACAATCTCTGTGCCGAGAGAGGCCCTCCGCAAATACAATCTGACCTTGTCACGCATTGCCTCGAAAATCAAGTCTCTGGCTCTGGAATTGCCAAGCGGGGGCATTAAGACCAGGGGAGGAGAGATCCTGATCCGGATGAAAGAAAGGCGCGAGTTCGGTCACGAGTTCGCCCTGCTGCCTATAGTTACCACAGCCGAAGGCTCAGTTGTGCGGCTGGGGGATATCGCAACCATAGCAGATGATCTGGCAGATTCGGACAACTACGGGTATTACAACGGTAAACCGGCTGTGCTGGTTGAGGTTTACAGCACTGACGAGGAAACTCCGCTTGCAGTCGCCGCTGCCGCGCACAGGGTGGTTGATGAGCTCCAGGAATCTTTACCCGCCGGGCTGCATATTGAGGTCCGTTCCGATATGTCCAAGACATACAGACAGCGGCTGGAACTTCTCGGAAAGAACGGTCTGATGGGGGTTTTGCTGATCCTGATCGTTCTTGGTGTGTTCCTGGAAATGCGCTTAGCCTTCTGGGTCATGATGAGCATCCCTGTTTCCTGCCTCGGAGGATTGATTCTGCTGCCGCTTCTGGGAGTCACCATCAATATGATGTCCATTTTCGGATTTCTTCTGGCCCTGGGAATTATGGTCGATGCTGCTGTGGTGGTTGGGGAGAATGTATACGACCATCATGAAAAGGGAGAGCCCTTCTATCAGGCGGCGATTGCAGGCACTCAGGAAGTGGCTGTTCCAGTGACATACAGTGTGCTGACCAATGTCGTGACCTTTATGCCATTGCTGTATATGCCCGGCCAGATCGGCCGGATGTGGTATACAGTTCCTGTTGTCGTGATCTGCGTGTTCACCTTAGCTTTGTTTCAAAGCCTGTACCTGCTGCCTGCATCACTGGGGCATGGCGGAGGGACTCCGCGCACCGGGGCGGGCAGGAAATTGCGGGAATTGAATCACACTTTTAATTTCTGGTTTACGGGCATGGTGGAGAAGTTTTACAGTCCTCTGGTAATGGTAGCTCTTGAGAGGCGCTATTTAGTTCTGGCGTTGAGTGTGGCGATGATGATTCTGACCATCGGCTATGTGCGGAGCGGCAGAATCGGCATGATTCCCATGATGCAGGTGGAATCGGATTATTCCAGTGTCACGGCTGCTCTGCCATACGGTTCTCCAGTGGAAGATACTCAGAAGGTCAGAGCCAGGCTGGAAGAAGCGGCCAGGAAGGTGGCTCTGGCTAATGGTGGATCAGAACTGATGATCGGAGTTTATTCCAGGATCGGAGGCTCCTTCAGGAATCTGTCCGGCGGACATGTGCTTAATGTCATGGCTTTTCTGACCGGGCCAGGTACCAGGCCGATCTCCACAAGGGAATTCACTAATCTCTGGCGCAGGGAAACAGGAACAATTCGCGGGCTTGACACTATCATGTTTGAATCAGACCGCGGAGGTCCCGGTTCAGGATCATCGCTGTCTCTGCAGTTATCTCATTCGAATAATGATATTCTGGCTGCGGCTGGTGCCGAGCTCGCCGAACGGCTCGAGCAGTTCCCGATCGTCAGTGATGTGGACAGCGGATTTTCTCCGGGAAAACCGCAACTCGATTTCCGGATGCTCCCAGAGGGGGTATCCCTGGGACTGACGACTTCCGATGTTGCCCAGCAGATTCGTCACGCGTTTAACGGAGCCGAGGCTTTGCGCCAGCAGCGCGGACGCGATGAAATAAGGGCTGTGGTGCGGTTTCCCATGAATGAACGGGAGTCAGAGGCTGATATTGAGGCACTGATGATACTCACCCCTGCCGGCAC
>JAQTRI010000113.1 GCA_028711905.1 Candidatus Wallbacteria bacterium
TGCAGGCTCCTGTGATTCCCATGGTCAGAAATAACCGCAGAATAAGCAGGTACAACACAGCTCCCGGTGGATGCGCGATAGAAAGGTCGGCAGCTGCAGCTAAGTATTCCCCGCTGTCCTTGGTACCAAGTTCCCATGGGCACTCCCTGAAAAGGCCGACTGCGACAAGCAGGTAGACAGCCACAGAAACCATTATCATCAGGCGTTCAAATGAACAGGTCATCATCGCACCACCCGATACAATGTGCAGAACTTTTCAGAGAGCACTTCCCGCAGAAAAGGTCTGTCCAGCTTTAACCCTCTTGCCAGCAGAACATGCGTAATCCCTTCAGGCAGATTGCTGCTTCCTGGAAACTCCAGAAATTCCTCAAACTGCCGCCTGGCGGACTTGTAATCAAAACAGGGAGAGGAAAACGGTGCCGGGGACAGCCAGACACTGCTGCCGGCAAAAGCAGCCAGATACATGGAACTGACCTCATCGCAGAGAACGCACGCCCCGGACAATTCCTTCAAATGCAATATCTCCGGAAAAGGTACGGAAATCACGGGAACAGCGCCGGAGTGATCAGGCCCGGTCAGGCACAAATAAAAGAAAAGCGCAATGGAACATGCTGTGATCCCTGAGAGAAAAATCTTGCGCATGATCACTGGAAGATGCTTCTGAATCATAAAGATAAACAGAGAAATACCCGCACAGAAAGGGAAACACTGGATAAGTGCAGGAATCTTAAATGGTGTGACAATCTTTGCAGCCAGCGGTACAGCAACAGGGTTAAATCCGACAACTGCGAGAGGAATCAGTGTTGCAGGCACCAGCCACCTCTTTCCCCTGCAGGCAACAGTCACCGCACATCCGACATATGCCGCTGCACATATGAGCCCGCTGTCCAGGGCGAACCCGGCTTTTTTCAGCACAGTCCACGGGTTAAGAAGCCATAATGATCCTGATGAAATAAAAAATCGGGCATAAGTTGATCCGGTCCAATCGAGAAAGAACGGATTCCTGACCGGACAATCTCCCATACCGTGCGCTGCATAAAACAAAGCGGTCATTCCTGCCATGCAGGCCAGTAAACCAGCATATCCTCCCTTCAGGGAACGGGATTTCCGTTTCAAAAGAAATTCCATTCCCCCAACAGTCACAGCCAGCAGCAATAACAGTCCTCCATAAAACAGGTGCGTGAACACAGCAAGAAAAAAAACTGCCAGTTGGAGCCTGCGTCTTGCTACCAGATGAAAGTATAAAAAGGCCGGAAACAAAAACCAGGGGATAAAGGCTTTGGGTAGATTCAGCACGCTGTACTCGGTAATTCCCCCTGTCCGCACAAAAAAAAACACGAAAAAACAAGCTGTTGCCGAAACAGCGGTTATCCTGCCGGTCAGTTTCGCAGCCAGCACATAATTGGTGATCATTGCCATTGCAAGCATAAGCGGCGGCAGGAATTTGTAAAAAAATCGGAGCCTCTCTTCCAGGGGCAAAACCGACAGAACCAATGGAAGAAAAGAGGCGCGATATCGCGGGTCGTCTGTTACTCCGAACGGAGATGCGTCCCCCAGTTTGTGATTCTGCGCCATGCGCTCTGCCTGGGAAAGGAACACGAAAGAATCACCTGGGAGAGAATAGCCCTGGAAATGCCAGAACGCGGCAGAGGCAAACGAGATGAAAGAAATGATCACAATCAGATCAGCTCCGGGCTTTACTCCCCGCCTGATAAGCAGCAGGAATTTCAGGCCCGAAGATAAAAGCAGGGCTGCTGAAAAAGCCTTGATGATCCCTCGAAACATTAAGATGTCCATGCCTGACAGGTACCCTGTCAGAAACATCAATGCCGTAAAAGCAAAGAGCATGACTGCGTTTCCGAGATATGCTGAAGCAGAAAAAACACGCCTTCCGGATAAAGATACAGAAAGAGCCCACAAGAGCGGGACAATCAGGAAATAGAAAAAGAGAAAGACATTCACTGAGCCTGTATTTCCAGAGTAGCAGCCGGCTGCTGGGCCGGTTTGTCTTCCAGGGGTTCGATCTTAACCCAGGCCCCATCTTTCCATAGATAAGATATGTCTCTGATCAACCTGAACTTTTCTCCGAATTCCGGATAGACCTTGACAAGTCCCATACGCACGCCGTATTCGCCAATGGCGATTTTCCATTCGTCCCCGGATTTGACAAAGAACACCTGACCGGCGTTCTTCAATTTTGTGCCGTTTTTGTAATGAAAAATCGTATCCAGATCCATCACGGCCAGATTACCGTGAGCAACCGGTACAGAGGCCTGATATTCGATATCGCTGCACAATTCATCCATGACTTTCTGCGCCTGGGTGAACATCTGGAGATTTCCACCCTGCGGGATATGGCCGAAGTAAAGCAGCCCGTAAGCCTGCTCGAATTGAGACTCCCCAAGGAGAGAAATATAACGGCCAAAGGTTGTTTTCAACTGCTCTCGGTCATCCAGCATGGAATATGGTTTTCCACATCCGCAGGTTAGAATGAGCGCAGCTGCCAGCAGGAGAACTACTGAAAACTTCATATTTTTATCCCTTCCTTGTCATTCAAAGTTAGTGGTCCCAGTTTACCATTAAAAATCCGCCATTGCCATAGAATGCAGGGGTGTGAAAAAAACCAGTTGCCGAATAAATCCCGCTCTAGTAAAATAACCTGCAGATGCGGTATCGCGGATGATTTTTTTCCGTACTGCCGGCAAAGGAGTTGGAGTGTGAATAAGCTGTTCAAGAGATTTATGGATATCTTTACGGTAGATGATGATGACCTGGAAAATGACAACTCCCATGAACTGACTGGTGCCGGTGAATCGCCTGTTCCGTTTCGAAACGGGAAACTGGAAGTCAGCATCATGTCCATTTCTTCATATGACGAGGTGGAAAAAGTCACCAACCGTTTGAAACTGCAGCAGGCCGTCATTGCCGACATCTCCCGCCTGCCTGCGGATGAGCGCACCAGAACTGTGGACTTCATCTGTGGAACAATTTACGCTCTTAATGGGAATCTGCATAAAATCACCGAAGACCTTTTCTTTTTTGCGCCGTCTTTTGTCACTTTTCACATCGACAGGTCGGCCGCAGATGAGAAACGGTTTTTGAGCGCCTGATCCCTGATGTTTTTCTTCTACCTCATCCGGGCTTTCCAGCTTCTGATCCTGATCAGAGTCGTGCTTTCGTGGTTCCGCATGGAACGCGGCAACAGTTTTTCTGATTTCGTGCACGACTTCACTGAACCGCTCCTGTCCAGACTCAGGGTAGTTTTTTCCATGGGCATGGTCGGACTGGATCTGGGACCGATACTGGCTTATCTCCTTCTTGAACTCGTCCTGGAAATCATTGTGGCTGTTCCAGCACATCCAGGTCTGACCTTCTGACCTTCATTGATTTGGGAAAAAATGTTACAATACATCACATTGCCGCATAGATTGGAAGTAGACGAATGTTGTCTCCAGCTGACTTTGGACGAGTAAAGTTTCGCAGATCCCTCAGAGGTTACACTGAAGAAGATGTTGATAATTTTCTGCTCCAGGTGGCGCAGGATTATGAAAAAATTTTCCAGGAAAACCAGCTCCTAAAAAAAAGAATCGAGCAGCGCGACAAAAAGATACAGACTGTCGCCGAAATGGAAGACAGCTTGAAGAAAACCCTGGTTTCAGCGCAAAGGACTTCAACAGAGATCCGCGATGATGCCCAGCGCAAGGCGGAAATCATCTTGCGCGAAGCCGAACTCAACGCAGAAAGAGTCGTGGAAGAAGCCAGGCAGGAAGTCAAGGATCTGACCCGCAGAATCAGGTCATTGCGAAAGCATAAAAAGCAGATCAGCCTTGATCTGAAGGAAGTAATCGCCAGGTATCAGCACCTGCTGGAAATCGAAAATGAAGAAGAAAAAGAGCACTCTTAAAACCCTGTTTTTTGAAAAGGGGGTCCTGTTTCTCCTGAATCAGTTGAAACTCCCTCTTGAAATCGACTATCTTCCATGTTCGAGCGAGATAGAGGTAGCTGACGCCATCCGGAATATGGTTGTGCGCGGAGCCCCTGCCATTGGTGTTACCGCAGGGTACGGCATGGCCTTAGCCGCTTCAAGACACAAGGGTCTTCCTTATACCCGCTTCCGGGATAAAATGCAGGAGTGCAGCGCACTTCTGTACAGCACACGACCCACCGCAGTAAATCTCTCATGGGCCCTCAAACGCATGGAAAAAGTCTGGCGCGGCACAGCGAACCCTGTGGGAATTTCAAAGTCCATGCTGACAGAAGCATCCCTCATCGAGGCTGAAGATGTTGAACTAAACAGGTCAATCGGAAAGCACGGCTCTTCACTGATCAAAAATGGCACCACAGTACTGACGCACTGTAATGCCGGAGCCCTTGCGACTGCAGGATGGGGTACTGCCTTAGGCGTGATCCGCTCGGCTCATGAGGCAGGCAAAAAACTGCGCGTTTTCATCGATGAAACCCGGCCCTACCTGCAAGGTGCCCGTATCACAGCACTTGAAATAATGGACCTTGGAATTGACTGCCGGCTGATCTGCGATAACATGGCCGGGCATTTTATGGCTCAGGGAGAAATTGACTGCGTGATTGTCGGAGCTGACCGTATCGCTGCCAACGGAGACACAGCCAATAAAATCGGCACTTATTCCTTAGCCGTGCTGTGCAGATTCCACAAAATACCCATTTACATTGCAGCCCCCTGCTCAACACTGGATCTAAGCGTCCGATCCGGCGCAGACATTCCGATTGAGCAGAGAGCGGAATCTGAAGTGACGGAAATTGCGGGAAAGCGTATCGCCCCGCTTGGAATTAAAGTTCTCAACCCCTCATTTGATGTTACTCCCGCCTGCCTGATTTCTGCCATTATCACTGAAAAAGGGGTAATCCGCCCTCCATACAGAACTGGGTTAAAACAGCTTTTCTGATGAACCTTCGCAATTTCTACCGGCAACTTCTTGATCGATTCGGACCCAGGAACTGGTGGCCTGGAGACACCCCTGAAGAAGTCATCGTTGGTGCCATTCTTACTCAGAACACAAACTGGATCAATGTGGAAAAGGCCATCGCCCATCTGAGAGTAGAAGGTGCTCTTGATTTCAGGAAACTATCTTCGATGAACAAAAACCGTGTGGCCGAATTGATCCGCCCGGCAGGATATTTCAACCAGAAAGCCATGAAACTGGCGATTGTTTCGGATTTTTTTCTCAAAAACCCGCCAGGCAAGATGTCCGGTCTGCCCATTACCGATGCCAGAGAAAAACTATTGTCTCTCTGGGGTGTCGGTGAAGAAACAGCCGACAGCATTCTTTTATATGCTCTCGATTTCCCGATTTTAGTAGTGGATGCATACACCAGGAGGATTTTTCACAGGCATGGCCTCTGGGGCGCAGACATTCCATACGGGGATATGCAGAAGCGGCTGATGAAAGAGTTAAAAGGCGACACCGTCTTTTACAATGACTTCCATGCCCAGATAGTCGAGCTGGGTAAAAACCACTGTCGCAAATCGCGGCCGTCTTGCGCTGACTGTCCTGTACCCTGCCCGGCATCAGCCGCAAAATGAAACAGGGCCGGAAAATCCGGCCCTGCTGAAACATCCAAAGCTCTGCTCTTATTGCGTCAGTACCACCGATATATAGCCACTTTCAGCTCCTGACGATGAGTAGCTGGAAATCTGCATGGAATACACTTCACTTGTGTCAGGCGTTGGAACTGTGACCGCAAAGTTCGTGGCTGTCCCATTCCAGTATTGATGCAGCGGGTACGGTTCACCGTATGCAGCCCCTCCAGCATAGTAATTCAGTACAAATCCTGCCAGTTTTAGAGTTTTCAAGCTGGCTGCATTATAGGTCAGGAATCCGAAGTTGACGGTCGCGGACTTGGCGTTGGCCACCCAGACAAAGTTCGCGGACTCAGGAGCCGGCGGAGCCGGAAGAATAGTGAAGGAATACTGCTGGGACCAGGCTGTCGGCGTATTGTTGTTGTCTGCTGCAGCCACTCTCCAGTAGTATGTTGTACCGCGGGTTAAAGGAAGATCCCCGTTATATGTCGTGTAATAGCTGTTGTCCTTGTGCGGATCATAATCCACATTGGACACCACCTTGGACCAGACAACTGCCAGTATCCCGTTTCCGCCGACTTCATCTGTCGCCGAAAGCTCAACAACATACTGCTTGGTGTCAGGCACACATGTCCAGCCAAAGGTAGGATACTGACTTGAGACATAGCTTCCGTCAAGCGGAGAGAGCACCACAGGCGCGGACTCGCTTCTTTTGATGAAACTGAAAGGAGGATCCGTAAACGGCAGTTCTGTCACACCGTTGATGGCCCGGACCATCCAGAAATAGCGTGTGCCGCTGGCCAGTGACGATGTGTTACCGTTGTAAATGCCAAGGTTCGTGACAGTCATCGGGTAGAGTTGGTCGAGCTGGGAGTAAATCACAGATGTGGCTCCCTTGACAATAAACTGCCAGACAACCTGGTCTGTGGACACATCATGAACCCCGTCATCATCCGAATCTTCCTTGACCAGGATTTCATATGCTACTGCTCCGCTGACCGGTTCCCACGAGAATGTCGGAGTTTCTCCAGCCAGTTCGCTGGTGTTCGGCGGACTGATCAAGTTGGGCACTGTTGCCGCACTGCTGCCGCTTGTATTGTAAATTTCAACCAGAGTCGTTTCCTTGGCCTTGACAGTGATCTGATCCCCGAGGATGTTCTGATAAGTTGCAGTGGCTGTGTTGAGCACACTGAGCTTGATCCTGTACAGAGTTTTCATCTGGAACTCTTCGATCGAACCGTCAGGATGCATGATGCGTTTGGTGTATTCCACTGTTTCCGGCAGGTTTTCGAACTTGAAATGTCCGTCTACAAAATCGCTGGGTGGATTGATGATCTGCAGAGGCGGGCTCGAGGACATCTCAACATCGTCCTGTGTCAGATAGCGGATGAGAATGATCTCCGCAATTCCAGAGGACGGAAGATTGGCGGTTGGATTGTAGTGCGCGCTGATAGCGCCGAGATTAGTGGACAGGTTGTTGTAGATCTCGGCTGTGAAATGAATGTCCTCGTTTTCAGCCTGAAGCAGAAATTCCTTGTTCATGTATCCCGGTTTAGAAAAAATCACCGTGTAAACACCACTAACCAGACTGTCAACAGCGAAATTGTATATGTATTTTGTACCCGCAGCGCCAATAGTCACTTCGCTGGTGGCGGACTTTGTCTGTGACTGGTATTTGAGATTGGCGTTGGCAAGAGAAGTGAACTGGATCGTCACGCCACTGACCGGAAGCCCGTAGTTATCGGTGATCAAACCATACACATTGGGTCGTTCTACCTCAGTAACCGCACTCGTGCTGGTGCTCGTGCTCCCCCCGACTGAGGTGACCACGCCGGGGCTGGATGTCGCTGTTGTGAATTTACTGACAATGGAATTCTTCCCGTCGCTGTCGCAACTGATAATGATCATCGAGATTATGCTGACGGCAAGAAACACCAGAATCTTTTTCATCGTTCCTCCTAAAAGTTAAGGCTGATGCCGAATACTGTCTTCTGATTGCCTGACGCCGGCAGCAAGGCTAAATTGTCGCCCTTCTGCACAGTCTGAATGTCAAAGTTGAGTCCTCCGTTACTGTACCTGATTCCAAAGCTGCAGAGATCACCGTTGTAATCCATCATGAAATTCAGATTTTCCGCGAGTTTCACTGAAGTCGCTGCTAAGATGAATCCCTTTTTGGAGTCATTTGAATCAGCATCCCCGAAATGGGAAAAGGCATTGCTTTTTCCAGTATTGATTCCGCCTCCGAGCGTCAGTGTATATTTCTCAAAATCCCGTCCCCATAAGGCATAAAACGAATTTTTGTACCTGATGTCGTCATTCAGGGAAGACGCATCCAGCGTTGCTGCCAGGACGACCTCTGGGAATGCTTTGTATTTCAGGGTGAAGTATGGGTCCAGGTCCGACATGCCCGAAAGAGTTGTGTATACCTTGGTTGCATTTATCTCGACTTTTTCATGGCAGGCAAAGTTGAACTTGAGATACTTGGCAAGACGCTCAGATCCCTGGTTTGAAGGATAGTAAATGTGCATCCCGGCGCTGCCGCTGTTTCTCGGTAGAATCTTCTGTGTCGGCACCATGATGTACCCGGTCGGTCCGAGCAGAGAGGCTCCGCTGTCGCCAAATCCTGAGCCACACAGGACCTTCAGTTCCTTCTCCTCAACCGCAGCCGCAGTGCCTCCTTTTTTGGGAAGCTCGTTGAAACCCATCTTTTTTAAAACTTTTTTCTGGTCCTGATTTACCTCGCCTCCCATCACCAGGGTGGCGATCAGGCTGAGAATTCCCAATAGAATTATTTTTCTCATTCTCCGGTTCTCCTTGGAGTATCTTTTCGAGAATTATCGTAAAAAGAACGAAAAAGTTTAATCTCTATACCCGCTTGACCTTTGTCTACCATTCCACCGCAGAGTCTTTCCCTTATTGGAACTGCATTTGATGAAAAAGATGGCGAATCCTTTCCGATAGTTATCACTTTTCTTTCCCGCTGCAAAGAAGCCCCTGTCGGTCAAGCCTCCGTTGACTAAAACCTTGATTTGGTCTAAAGTTCATACATGCTTGCCTTAGGAATCGAGACTTCTTGTGATGATACTTCCCTTGCCCTTGTCGAGGATGGAGTGCTGCTGGAGTGCCTGACAAAAAGCCAGGATCAGCATTCAGGATTCGGCGGCGTTGTGCCGGAGCAGGCTTCAAGGGAACACGCTAAAAATCTCTCTCCCCTCTTTACCGGATTGCTTGAGAAGACCGGACTGAAGGCTTGCGATATCGGACTGGTCGCGGCTTCTCAGGGCCCTGGGCTTGTCGGTGCGCTGCTGGCAGGGGTGCAGTTCGGGAGGGGGCTCAGTTTATCTCTGAATTGCCAGTACTTTCCAGTCAATCACTTGGAAGGCCATATCTATTCTCCGTTTCTGCATGACGCTGTTCTTCCGGATTTTCCCTGGCTGATCCTGCTCGTGTCAGGAGGGCACACAATGCTGATACTGGCCAAAGCCCCGTTTTCTTACCGGATTCTGGGCGGAACCACCGATGATTCTGTTGGTGAATGCTTCGACAAAGTAGCCCGCTATCTGGACCTCGGATATCCCGGAGGACCGGCCATAGAACGCTTATCCGCAGGAGGAAACAGCATTTTTCGCCTGCCTCGCAGCTTTCTTCGGGAAGAAAGCTACCGTTTTTCTTACAGCGGACTTAAAACCGCCACTCTTAAACTGGCTGATGACAGAAAGACCGGCATCAGTGATCTGTGTGCATCTTTCCAGGAAGCTGCAATCGAACCTTTAATCACCAAAACAGTCAGGGCCTGCCGTGAATTCCATCCATACTCGCTGCTGGTCGCCGGAGGAGTTTCGGCTAACGAAAGCCTGCGTTCGGAATGTCTCCGTGTCAGCCGTGAAGAGGGTTGCAAACTGTTTCTTCCAGCAAAAAAATGGGCGATGGACAATGCCGGGATGGTGGCGGCAGCCGCCTATCATAGGTGGAAATCCGGCGCTGTTAACCCCGGTTACCGGCTCTGTGTCGATCCCGGCATGACCCTGTATCAACCGTAAGAGGAACATGATGAAAATTCA
>JAQTRI010000114.1 GCA_028711905.1 Candidatus Wallbacteria bacterium
TGTTTAATCCAGCAATAACTTTAGATAATGCATTTTTATAAACATGTTCGAGTAATTCAATGAACATTGCATGGCAGTCCTCGCTGTTCCTGAAGGTGTAACCGTATACTCTGCGGCTATAATCAATGAGGAAGTCTGCTTCAATGCAATAACTCTCTTTATTTTTGATCTTGCTATATCTAAATGATCCAGGCTTTATACCTACATCATTTTCTTTTACAAAAGAATCAAATACTTTAGTGAAGATATCAGGATTGTCCAAGCTTTTTTTCAACCTACCGATTGCATATTGAGTAGCTTCTTTTGAGACTTGTGTTAATAATTCGTTAAACAGCAATGCATCATCGCTGTTATGATCCAGATGATGCTTTTTCATAATAGGCTCTAATTCTGACAAATAGATGATATCCTGGTCAGACTGCTCTACTTCATCTATCTGGACTTTTGTACTTTTTTTCCGCGGTGCACGACTTCCGGGACTTGTTTTGCTTTCTTGTTTACTGTAACGCTCTAGCACTTCAAGCTTGGTATAAACATAAATCGCAAGAGAGAGCACCAATCCAATAAGAATAACGATAATTAAAGTAATAGAGATAGGGAATCCCTTTGATTCCAAATCATCCAATCTTGACTGAATAACTATTATATCTCTTTTTATTTCCTCAAAATCCTGTGTCCTATTTTTGGAATAATCATCTAATCTATGTTGTTTGTCTGTAATCTCAGTAACGGTCTTTCTAAGTTGACTATCTGATTTCTCGTTACTCTCAAGCTTTGATTTAATGGTATCAAGATTGGTGTTGTCTGCAACCTGTTTACTGCGTAGTGTAGACACTTCATTGGTAACATTAGCAATCATTTTAACGACTTTTGAGACAGCGTCACTAATCATTTTTGAAACTGAAGTTCGATTCATATAGTCCTCATCTGGCTTTCTGTCGATTTTATCCCGTTTTATAATGTTTTCATTGCTTCCTTGCGATGGGATTGCGTTCTTTTCTACCGCAGTTTCTTGAGTGCTGTCAACACCGTCATTACTGCCGTTGTCATTTGTTTGTGCAAAACACTTGACAGGGAGATAGATTAAGGTGGCAACAACTGCGAACACTGTTAAACAAAAAAAACCTGCACTAATTCTGCAGACTTTACTCATAGCTACATCCTCCCCCCAAGAAAGGGCAATACATTTATCAAATACTAAATCATTATAGCAATTTTTACAATGTGTTGTTTAGCGCTTTAAAATATCCCGATTTTGCGAATTAATCTGAACCGACAAATTAAATTGACCAAAAACAGGAGCGGATTTTTGTTGATCCGCTCCTGTTTCCATTTTAGAGAATTTCCGTTGCAGCAATTCTGACATGATCAGCAGATACGAGCTTGGAATTTCTTCCGGCAGCAGCATCCAAAGGTTGTGTCTACAGAGCCGTACCCCTCGCATCCGTAGCTTTTCATCCAGATGATTATTGGGAATCCATCAAAACAGCG
Source organism: Candidatus Wallbacteria bacterium (assembly GCA_028711905.1). Taxonomy (GTDB): domain Bacteria; phylum Muiribacteriota; class JAQTZZ01; order JAQTZZ01; family JAQTZZ01; genus JAQTRI01. The sequence continues at coordinate 1,492 of JAQTRI010000114.1, forward strand.
TGAAACGAAACCATGTCCCCAAAGCCTGCTATCCCCGCAAACAGAGCACTTCCCGGGTTCCGGCCAGGGGTACATCTTCCCGAGGGCAAAGATTTCCGACAAAATGACCGAAAAGTATAGTATCAATAGTTTATTTTCATTAGTGAATTAGGGGCTGTCGGCTAAACGGCTCCTAATTTCTTTTCGGTCAGATTAATCTTGGAATTCAGGAATCAGGTCAATTCAGTGTGAGAATTTCGCAGTTTTCGGGAGAAGGCAATGTTGGAAACAACAACACCGTGCAACCGCTGTTGCAGTGCGGCCATGCGAGGGGTGACGGACGACTGCTGAAAAAACCTTTCCACTGGGATTTTCGCGATATTGCCACAAAGGAACTTTTCTTTTCCAGCAGGATTGGGAATTTTATTTTCCGACTTCATTAGGATTTCAGACTACCCTCTGCAAGTGGTCATTCTAGCGACTTGAATTGAGACGGTAAATTTGTGTAGCATATACGGAATAGCTGGATTGCCTATGCCCACCGTAAAAAGCAAAACACAGACAAAACGGAACACTTCTAGGAAAACCTCTGGTGAATTGCTGCTGGACAAAGCTCAAGTTCAGCGAAGAACGGAGAAGTTCCTCACAATTTCTGCGTTTGATCTCGGGCTCCCTCTGTATATGCACTCCGCAAATGACTGGAATGACACAAAGATCGGAATTGAAGCAAATTTTAACAGTTCCAAGAAGTTTCAGGTTTTTTCCAATTACGCCGGGTTGTTAAAAGCCAAGGAAACTCAAGAAGACAACGGAGAAGCCAATCTTCCTCTTGAATCCTGGATTCTACTGCAGTACAACAATTTTGATAAAGAGTTCCCCTTGTCTTCATTTCTAACAGAAGACGATGAAAAATATCCGGCCAAGGACATTGGCCACAAAATTTTTGTGCTGCCCACTGGAATTGTTCTTATCGAGACAGAAATCATCTTTCAGGAAAAAATCCGGGAAAAGGATTTAGAGCTTGATAACAACTATTTTTCACCAATCGAAGATCATATCGATGAGTTGGAAAAAGTTTTTTTGAGAGTGCGTGATGTTATCCTGGATTCATTAACTGAGTCAATAAAATCAACACCACAGTTTTTGCCTGTCTCAGAAAACCTGGCAGACAATTACTACCTTGACACCTATTATTTGTTCTTGAAAAAGATTGATAGCGAAAATCAAAAGAGCACTAACACCGCTGTTTTCAGGTACGCTTATGCAGATGTTTCCTTTCTTTCTCAGGATGATGACATCGAAGAAACATTCAAGCTTTATCCCGGATGTAACGAAGCCCTGATAGTTGACATTGCCAGGGTTGGATACTCGATTTTCGTGTCATTGCTGTTATTCCAGCGCCTGTTGGACAGATGTCTATACAGTCTTTCAAATTCAACTAAGTGCAAAAAAAGTAGTGCCGCTAAAGATCTAATCGAAGATATTCGTATGAAACGACTGTACTATCTGTATTTCAAATCGCAGACACAGCCAATGAGCATTTCGCTGGACAAGCAATTCATAGAAGCAATCCAGAAGTTTCTTGATGTGAGCGGTTCAGAAAAACTATCTGCACATATCGATGTCCAGTTAGGCGCGATAGAGGATTATCTTGAGTGGCATGATGGAAGGGAACGCGGGCGATTCAACTGTAAAGTAAGCAGGATCGCACTCTGGATTTCTGTTCTATCATTGACGGCTGTTGCCGCGCAAGTCATCGGTACAGTTGATTTCCAATTGAATTGGGATCAATTCAGCCGATCCATAATTATTGGTTTATCCTTTGCATTAGGATGTGGAATAGCCTTGTTCTATGTTCATGATTTTTTCTGGGGGGAGTGAGTTTGTGAAAAACATGTTCAAATCGTCCTCATATTAAAGGAAGTAATTTTTCCAACACCAGCTTGTTTCTCCCCCAAAGGTGCCCCGATCAGTCAGAAAACTACTTTTCCAGTCCACGACATGTTTCTTTTTCCTCTACTACGCTACTTGTTTCGTTCTGATCATTTCCATAAGCATACTTGAGCAGCAGCCTGCTGATTGCATACTCATATGCGAACTGCTTGTATTGCATCCCCTGATAATTAAAACAATACAGTTTCATCACAAGAGAAGCTAAACAGGAGTTCTCCATCACCTGCAAGGATTCAGATGCGCTGATCCTTTCCAGGCTGTTTTGCAGGCTGTAAGTTTCGAACTTCTTTATCTGCTGTGAAAAAAAACTCAGCAGATTAATCAAGTTTTCCTCGCGCTCAGAAAGAAGTTTATTTCTTCTGCCATATTTCTGCTTGGAAAATTTCAGTTCAAAGTACATCAGGATAATCTGATCGATCTTACTGACAATGGTTGCAATGTTCCATTCTTTAACGCCATCTTCTTCTTCGTTATATTGCCTGTAAAACTCCACACACTGAGTTTCGAGCAATCTGTGCTTGTCCCGGATTGCATTCAGGTTCAGACTCTCCTGCCCACATAGAAAGTCTGAAACAAACGGGATATCATCAGTTGATCTGCTTTTGCATCTGCAGATCAATTCTGCGGTTTTTTTCACTACATCCAATTCATAGCTGCTTTTCAGCAGTAGGGACAGCAAAAAATCATAAGTTGTGGATAGGGAAAACAGTTTTTCGTAAGTCTCTTTGTAAAGAATCTGACGTAATGCATAATACGAATACTGGTCCTGACCCTCATAGTATCTGTTGATGTTTTTCATGGATTCGTAAGCGGCGCCATCCAGAAAATTGGTCCGCTTTATCGCCTGCTTCATAATCCTGTCCGGCAAATCAGCCCCCACCAGACAGCGGTCAAAAATCCTTTTGATTACATCCGTTAAATCAAAGACTCTAACTCCAGGTGCACTCTCGGCAACTTCAATATCTGTTCTTGATTTACCGAAAAATTCAGGGCCGTTTTTCTGGAAGATACTGATCAAGTGCTCTTTTTCCTGATCAATGTACTGTTTCCTGAATTCTTCCATTATGCATAAGAGCCATTCATTCAACATCCTGCGAATTTGCCTTGGTGCAGCCCATGTAGACGATGCTTCGGAGATCTCTTTCTCTTTGGTCTGTAACTCTCCTGCAGTATTCCGGTTCAGTTCCGCGTAATGCTCCATGTATTCGGGATAAGGGAGAAAGCATTGGAAAAAAATCTCCTTTTCACTCTCCAGTATAGCGGTAGTCATACGTGAAAGGATCTGAACCTCAGGTGCCTTGTTTTCGTTGCTCATTGCTCGCCTCCGGCTCCAACAGTAGAGGTATGTTTTTCCTGCTCGGTGTCATTTTTGCTCATTGTTTCTTCAGTTCCTGACCCTGACTTTTCCCGGTCGTTTCGCCCGGGTTTTGGCGATTCGTCTGTAGCTATAGCTGGCCTTGAACTACTCATCGAGATTATCAATGCAATTACCAGTAAAGCAGCAATAACAACAATTGCTAACACCGTATCTGTATTCTCCCTTGCACCTTTACCCGACCGTTCAGTTGCATTCCCGTTGGGAACAGGATTTGCTGGGATTCTCCATAGTCCCTCGAAATGCTGCTCCGGATTTTCCACCAGAAATGTCACGCAGCCCTGAAAACGCCCGTTTTTCAAAGCTCTGTCAGTAAACTTGGTTATTCCCTTTTCCGATGAAGTCAGATTGATGAAAGCTGCCAGCCCTCCTTTTCCCTGGCTGAGAACCAGCTCGCTTGCTCGCGCCATGCACTGCTGCCGGGCAGTTTTGTCGGTAAAAGCACCATAGTACGACAGAGATCCGTCTAAGCTATGGCTGGATGGTTTAAACTCATGATAGCTGCTGCAGATTTCCCTGAGCTTAGCGTCAATGTAATCAATGTTTCCCTTGGATCCGGCCTTGCCTGACTTGCGGTGATGGCTGTCAACCCACTCTTTTGAAAAAGTCTGATCCAGCTGTTTTCCCAAGCTGTCCATCTCGTACTGATCTTTCGCTGCAGCCCGGTCTTCCAGCCATTGGTTCAACAATCCGAGCGTTTGTCTGTTTTCAGAGGTATCCGCGCATGCACCGGAAAACACCAGCATACACCTGTTGACCCTGCCGGTGAAATCTCTCCTGATAGTATGAACGGACGGTATGCACAGCTTCCATACCTTGCCGTCGCTTTCCAGGACAAAGGAATGATTTTCAAAGGAAATGCTCTTGGAATAAGCTTCCCAGAAAGGCTCAGGGGAGCTTCCTAAAAAAAAATACCCGTCATCCTGATGCGTTCCGCTGGTCATTAAGTAATACTTCATTTCCCGGCCTCCATTAAGGGCTTGTATCTGCCGGATTTTTTCTCTGCCATTTTCGTCCTGATGGTCTGCAGCATATCTTTGTGCTGTTTCAACTTCTGGTTGCTCTGATTGATCTGAGCTACTTCTTCTTCGAGTTTTATCTGCTCACTGGAATTCCACCACCTGAACAAGAACCATTGGTCGTTTATTTCTGTAATCCTGCCCTGTTTGGATTTTTTTTCTAAATCATTTCCATTGATTTTCACTTGAGCATCGCAATCCATCTGGTGGATGAAATTTTCCACAATGATTCCCATCAGGTCCTCAGCACCCTTGACAGTTCTGCGTCTGTGCTCGCGCAGCCGGAAAAACTGCTTCGGCGGGTCGTTGTTCCAGTCTGTTCGGTAGTGCTCCACACACCCCATGCTGTCCACAGGCAGGTAATGCGCCCTGATTCCAGGATTGATCTCCACAGCCTGATCAATAATTCCTTTGTAATGTTCAAGTGTCGTGGCATACAATTCTACTGAAGCATCTACATTTCCGCCGTTATCCTTGAAATATTTTTCACATTTGACAGGGCAGAGAATGATGTCCAGAGGCCGGCTCTGTCCGATGGCACGTTTGAAAGGGCCGAAAAAGATGTTCAGAAACCAGCTCTGTCCGATGGCGAGCTGGCTGGCGGCCCACTCAAGAACAATATTCCCGGCCTCAGCCAGGCCAAGCAGCCCTGGAATGCGCGCTTTGTCTTCTGCGTTTCTGGTTTCCATGATCAGGGAAGCGTCAACAGGCACAATAATGACTCTTGAAGCCAGCAGATGAGATCTGCATGCGTTCCAGGCATCGCCTGACTGCGTCTTAAACAATTCTCCAGGATAATCCATGATCTGGAACACCAGCGGCAGATCAGGCTGACTGGCCAAATACATCTCAAAATCGTAAAGTTGGGCAGTCATGGTAGATCCCAGACCCCGATTCTGAAAATTCAGGCCTCCGCTCAGAATACCTGCCAGAGAATTCTTGTTTATATTCAGAATCTCTCGCGTTTCCTCTTCGTGGGCTTGAATGACAATCCCCACCTGCCCGAATCCCACTTTGATAGTTTCGTCAAATGCAGCTGTGAGCAGGGTGGTTTTTCCAATACCTCTGGCCCCGACGAGCCCGATTTTCTGTGACATCTTACCTCCTGTGATTACGGATGATTTTATCGAGTTCTCAATAATCCATCTTACTTGACCCAAAAAGGCAGACATGCTTCCACCTGATGATTCAGATGTTCCCCAATGTTTCCGCAACATGGCGGAGGGCCAATATCATGTGATTATGGCTGTCCATTTCCTTGAACTGGTCAGGCCAGAGTTCATTGCCATAGTGGCGGACCAGCCTGCGGAAATCCTGCAGAGAATTCCTGTGCCTGATCAGGCTGTCAGCAAACATGTCCAGGCTGGCCCAGAACACCCTGTAAGGCATGCTGGAATGGCACAGGCTTTTCACGATGTTGTAGGAACATCCGCTTGCCAGCACAGTCAGATTATCGCTCAGCCAGCTCAGGTTGTCTTCAGAAATCGATTCGTGCTTTACAATGTCCTGCTCGAGTTGTTTGAGTTCTGTTCTGATCTGAGGGTAAAAATTGATCCGGAAGTCGATTCTTGTTTCCAGTAGGTTGCGTATAGCTTCAGGAATAGCACCCAGTGCCGGATTGACGCTTGATCCAAGCTTGTCCGCAAGCACTTGCACAGCTTCTCTGCCTGGCAGATCAGGCACCAGATCCCCGAAGCATTCCCGCAGCACTCCGGAAATCTTTTCGAAAAAACTATTTTCAAGCTCTGCGATGGAATCTGTGATTTGCCAATACCTCATACCGATTTCAACCCGGATGTTGTTGCGCTCTTCCTCGGCAAAACCCAAATACCCCCCCTTTAAGGCATTTTTATTCTGCGCTTCTCTGAGCCAGGCTTCCTTGCCGTCCCTGCCAAATCCGTTCTCGATCCATGTCTGGATCTCCCGGTCGATTTTTCCAGCCTGGGCAGCCAAAGCACTGTTGTTCTCACCAGTTACGGAAAGCAAGTCATACTCTTTGATCAATTCACCAAGTTTTCCCTGCAGCTTTGTGCGCAGATCTTCAGCCCGTTTGTCGATTTCTTCGTTCAATTCTTTGACAGGTATTGTCCGGATAAAAACATTGACTTCATCAAGAATGCGCTTTAACTCACTCCTGCAATCATTCATGTCAGTAACGCACTCAAGCATCCTGCGATCCATGACAGGAAGCTTTTCCTGGAGGTGTCGCAAAACCGGCAGTACAATGTTTTTATTGACATCACTCTGATCAGAATACTTCGCTACAACCACAGGATATCTCTGTTCTGATCCAGGGTTTAAAGCTTTATTTATATCATCGATTAAAGCCTGCAGCTGGTCAGGAGTTGTGCCCTGCTCGTTGTTTATTGCTACAATCAGAAAATCCCCGGCATTTTCCTTGAGACTTTCATTAATGTTTTTCAGATCCTCAAGCAGCTGGCTGTCGGAATCGTTCCAGAATCTTTCTGTCGCAGTTGATCTTTTTGTCAGAAGCACAAGATCCACTTCATCTTTGAGGTTTTCCAGATGCCGCTTCTCAGCATTAGGCAAAATTTCTCCCAATCCCGGAAGATCGATAAATCCGAAATGTTCAGCTTCAACTTTGGGGAACCTGCATTCAATGACGATTTCTTTAACAGCCAGATATGGTCTGTTGTGATCATCTCCATGTCCAGGTTTTGCGGTAAATTTTCGTAGGCCTGCGCGTTTCTCATCATCACGCAGATCAATAGTATTGTAGGTGCCGGTCAAATGATTCAAGTATGAAGGTAGAGCAGATTGCATTTCCCTCAGCTGAGAAACCATCACTTGCATCTTTTCACTGTAATTATGTATAGGATCACCAGGTGCGGGATAAGAAACTCTTTCGAATTCCCTGATCCCATTTGGTACCGCCCCCAGCTCCAGCATTTCATGATACGGCCTCAGTACATTATCTCTGAACGAACTGAAGTCGTGCATAAATATCGTAGCGGCATTCTTCGTTGAGCTATAGAAAATTTTGCTGCGTACCGCTGTAACCGGCAGATTGTCACCTGTCGGTATGACATTATCGTCGAGCCCGGAGATCTGTTTCAGCAGCGTGCTTTTACCGACTCTGGCCTTGCCGCTGCTTCCGACAACGATCCGATCCCTGCTGAACTTTCTTCCCAGTGTTTCCAGCGTGTCTTTCTTTTTCTTGATCAAGTCTCTGCAAGGTTGGGTGCTGAACCCCTGAAGGAGACCTTTCGTGTTTTCTTCAAGCCCTGTGCAATTCAGAAGATCATCAACCGCTTTGTCAAGAGCATGCAATTGCTCTTCAACATTCTTCAGTTCCTCCTGTTTCTGCGCAACTTTCGTGAGCATGGATTTTCTGTTGTTAAGTATCTCCTGTAGCGTCGGCATCAAACCTCCTAAACCAGCATGTTCTGAATGAGAATATTGGCAAAAGCCATTACAGCACCGATCGGAGCACCAATCCATTCAATGAATTTCAACTCTTTTCTCGAAACTTCATTGATCATGTCCTCTAATTCCTGCACATCAAACCGCTCAATCTGGGTTCTGGCGATATGTGCGATGTCCAGTTTGGAAAGAATTACTTCAGTTACCGGTTGTGCAGCACAAAGTATCTTCACCGCCAGAATACGGCTGATTTCCTCGCATTTCTCGTGGCCAATCACGCCGCTCAAAGCGGGTATGCTTTTCCCGGAAAGTTTGTTCAGCGTGTC
>JAQTRI010000115.1:0-2712 GCA_028711905.1 Candidatus Wallbacteria bacterium
CGGACTTTTTTGCGGATAAAGGAGCAGCAGCACAGGCATGAGCACAAAACCGCCGCCTGCGCCGATCAGGGTGCCGAAACACCCCACTGCGAAACCTAAAAAGATCAACAATATCGGCTGCATCTGATGTCCAATGTTTGTCATAGTGGCACATTGCATTGTGCTACTAATTGCGCTGTCTAAGAATTATACCCGGCGATTCGTCAGAACACCAGCCTGACCCCATTAAAGAAAAAAGGCCGGGTCTGATCCCGGCCTTAATGCAAAATTCGATGGTTTACAATGCAATGTGACTCTACTGGATTTCCTCATCGATGATCGGGACGATGTTCGGACCGGAGACGGTGTAGAACTTGTAAAACCCGTGGGGTCTAGCTGTTCCCTCGTAATCCGGGGTCACGGTCACTGCATCGGAGAGGTCTTCGTTGTAGAAGGTAACGAGCACACCGGTCAGGTCCGCACCGGTGACATTGACAAAGCTGCCTGCGCAGGCGTGGGTTTTGCTCCTGGCCTTGACCACGGCGCGCGGAGTGCCGAAGCGCAGTGCAACTGTACCATCTCCGAAATAGTGGGTCTGCTCGCTGAGCTGGTTGCCGTCGCTGGAATCGTCCACTCCATATTCTTCCATGCACTTGAGAATGCCGTAAAGATGCTGCACTCCGGCTATGTCATGCTTTTTTTCGCCCATTTCAGTGACCGCAATGTGCTTCTGCCACACGCAGGGCGGAATCCAGGCCATATTGGTGGAGGCTGCTGCAATACCCACACATCCTGCGGGTTTGTCCTTATTTCCCGAGCGCAGCCAGGCTTCGGCAAAGCAGGTAGCACCGACAAAGTCGCCGTTGACGCAGGCCACTGACCAGATAACAGGCAGTTTCATGCCATTATTCAGTTTAGCGCAATCATTGACATCAAATCCGCTGGTAACCCAGCTGTCCTGCGAACCATGGCCAATGTAATTGATAACGCTTACACCTTCGTTGACAGCATCAAAAATAACCTGCTTGTCATCGGAATGAGCACGACCGGTTGTCGCAGATTTGCTCATCATGGGAGGCATGTTCCACGGGTCCCATGGGTCGTAAGGGTATGGATCATATCCGCCACCGTTATCGTTGCTGGTTTCCGCTTCGTAACATTCGGAAATTTTGGTGAAACCGCACTTGGATTTAAGTGTGGCATTGATATCATTCGCTCGTTCGTAGTCTTTGATACCATCGCTGCCTGCCTGGTTGGAGGCAATGGCCAGTCCCTGCTTATACCAGGCACCGTCAGCGCCCTGTGAGGGGAACTGCTCATAGTTGATGGATTTCATCACAATGTACTCAACCTGTTCCTTGGTTTCGGCTGAAATACGGGAGATGAAAGCGTCCATTACATTGTCATCTCCGGCCAGTTTAACATAGCAGGGGTCGGAATCAGCCTGCTCGTTTTTACCCTTGAGAGTCGGGACCTGCTCCGAATCACCGACTAAGAGCACAAAGCAGAGCTTGCCATCGGTGTAGAGCTTCTGCAGATATTCCTTGATTTTTTCCGCAGTTCCACCGGCTTCGCTGACTTTGGTTACTGTAACATCATAGCCGGATTTCTTTTTCCAGTCGGCCAGAGGCTTGACTGCATCAACGAAATCATCGCCGGTGATGATCAACAGATTTTTCTTTACCTCTGGGGCGTTGATGGCGGCCTTGCTCAGGCTGCTGCGTCCGTAATTGATAAACATGTCCGCATAAAGGTTTTCGAATTCGCTGGAAACCGGGATGGAACGCGAGAAACCTTTGGAGGATCCGGCCGCATTGACTGAGATGCGGATGTTTTTATAGATTCTGAGTTTTTTCTCCTGATGGTTGTACTGGAAGGGGATGACGCTGACGCGCACACCCTGAATGTCTCTCATGACAAAGGGTTCGGATATGCTGACCAAGTCTTTATCTGCCGGGTACCATCCTTCGCTGCTGTATGCGGCACCAAACTCGAATGGAACAGAGTCCGGGTCGATATTGCGCATCAGGCTGCCTTTGGAGGGTGCCAGGGGAGCGATTTCCCGTTCCACGAAATCCGAACTGACGATTGAACAGGTAGCGCCTGTGCAATTGGGAAGAGCCACAAAAGAAGTGACTTTGCGCAGTTCGGGTTGGCCTTTGCGCAGAAGCAGAGATGATTCCGGAATGAAAAGCTCAGCATACTTTTCTCCGTTGATTTCACGGTCTACAATGCCGAAAGCCGGGACATTCACATCAATGATTGTTTCATTGCCTGAAGCACGGACCAGAGATTTGCCGGCCGGTGCATTGCTCCTGGTGTCAAGAGCCACCCATTGCGATGCCGAAGCTTGAGCGACCAGAATCAGCAAAAGAGCGATCCCAAGAAAATTCTTCATACCCCCTCCTGTAGTGAACTTATTTGTCTTGTCCTGATTAAATAATACCCGGGGCCTGAAAAATTACAAGGTTATTCTGCGCGGCATTATGCGGCAAAGCAGGCTGAACCTGAAGATTTCTGGTGAACCATCAACTTATTTTTCAGAGAGCAGGAGATCTGATAAATATCCCCAGCCCCCATGGAAATGACCACATCACCATCACGGAGATTGGCCAGGATGAATTCCTCGATTTCGGCAAATGACGGAATGTAGATGGCGTGTCCGCCGCTTTTGTTGATGTGATCGGCCAAATCCCGTGAGTGCACGCTTTTCTTAACTTCTTCAGATTCGCG
>JAQTRI010000115.1:2722-9522 GCA_028711905.1 Candidatus Wallbacteria bacterium
GCAGGAGAATGAGACCGCGAAATCCTTGAGCAGAAACCTGGTCCGGCTGTGCTGATGCGGCTGGAATATGGTGATAATACGGTTGTCGGGATACGCGCGGCGCAATGAACGAAGAACAGTACGCACTTCAGTCGGGTGATGGGCGTAATCATCGATAATGGTCAGGTGACTGTCATCAAGAATGTATTCCATGCGGCGTTTTACACCGCGGAAGTTTTTCAGGCATGAAAGGATTTCCCCTGTGGGGAATCCCAGGGCATGCAGCAGTGAAAAGGCGGCTAAAGAGTCAATGACATTGTGCATTCCTGTAAGGCTCAGTTCACAGACAAAGCTGGAACCGTCAGGAACGATGAGAGTGTAATAAGTTCTGCGGCCATCGAAATTGACTTCGACAGCCCTGTAATCCGCCGGCTGCTCCACTGCATATGAGATTTTTCTGCATGGCAGTGAATCAATGAAACGCGAAATGTTCGGACTGGATTTGCTGTAAAACAGGATGCCGTCAGAAGGAATTCCCAACGCGAAAGTCCTGAATGATTCGATGATTTCATCTAAATCCCTGTAGTAATCCAGGTGATCTTCCTCAATATTGTTGATAATAGCGTAGCTGGGACGAAAATTATGAAATGATCGGTCGTATTCGCAGGCTTCAACCACGAAAAAATCCCCGTTCCCGACTCCTGAACTTCCGCCGAGTTGAGGCACCTGCCCACCGATAATGAAGCTGGGGTCGCACCCCATCTTTACCAAGGCATATGAAATCATCGATGTGGTGGTGGTCTTGCCATGTGTCCCTGATACTGCGATGCCGGTTTTTCCCTTCATCACCTCTCCGACCATAGAGGCATACTTGATGACCGGTATGCCGCGCACTGCAGCGGACTGCATTTCAGGGTTATCCTGCTTGACCGCTACTGTGTGAACCACTACCTGGGTATCATGAAGAATGTTGGCGGAGTTGTGCGAGCGGAAAATCCGGATGCCTTCAGAAGCCATGGTATCGAGCAGTTGTGAAGAACTCGAGTCTGAGCCGGAAACGATGAATCCTTCCGCGTGCATCATTCTGGCTAAGCCCGACATGCCTGTGCCGCCGATTCCGATGAAATGAATATTCTGATTCTTTGTGAGCATATGTTCCTCCACTATTCTACCATATGAATTTCGATAAAATGCTGCATAAAATTAGGCTTTTGATGTAACCTGATTGTATTGTCGTTGAATTGCGCTTAATTTTTATGTTAGGCGGCAGGAGGACAGTTTTGTGTTCGTACCGGCGAATCTGAAAATAGAGCTTACAACGCAATGCAACCTGAATTGTGTTTTCTGCCCTTACAGGGAAAACAGTCTGCTCGGATTCATGGCCATGGACCTTCTGGAAATCATTGCCAGGCAGTTGCCTGAACTGGGTCCCGGTCTCGAAGTGTCGCTTTTTACCATTGGCGAGCCTTTGATGCATCCGGCATTCGACCAGGCGGTTTCCGTGCTGGTGCCCTTCTGCAGCCCACATTCGGTTGTCCTGGCAACCAATGGACTGCTTCTGAATGGTAACTACGCGGATTCGATCATCGAATCCGGTATTTTCCGCAGGCTTTACCTTTCTGTGGATGCGGCTTCTTCCGCTGTTTATTCCTCTATTCGCAGAGGAGGAGACTTCTTCCGGTTGAAAGAGAATATTATAGAATTTCTGAAAAAAAGAGCTGCTGCAGGTACCCCTTTCCCATTTGTTGATCTGCAGATGGTGGTAGTGGAAGAAAATGAACGAGAGGCGTCTGATTTCGTTGCATTCTGGACCAGCACATTGAGCGAAATGTCGCTGGAACCGTTGATCGGAAAGGGTTCGCCGTCAGGCGACAGGATTGTTCTTTTGCCGCATGTGGCAGGTACAACGGAAGAACAGCATCAATCCGATGCCAGGTTTCTCAGAATGCGCGACTCAGGCCTGGCATTTGAAAAAGGCACGCTGGCGGCAAATCCTGGGGGTCAAAGACAGCCGTGCGGTTTTCTTTATGACCTGATGGCTGTCAATTTTAACGGTAATGTCACTCCCTGCTGCATTGGCGAGCAGTATGGAAGATTTGTGATCGGCAACGCGCGGCATGACCGCCTGCTGTCGATCTGGAACAGCGAAGTGATCAACAGCTACAGGTTTTTTGATCTGAATGGGGATTATGCGGAAATGGACTGCTGCAGGCATTGTTTTCAGATGAGCAGGGAGTTTGTTCCTGAATGCGCCCTGCTTGAGCCTGAGCGGGAAGCAGATCTGCGCCGCCATTTTTCCGGCATGAAATATATGAAGCGATGTAGTGTCGCAGGAGAGGCTTTTATCAGGCAGGAATTCGAAAGGGCTGAAAATCTTTTCAATGCTTGTGTCGCTTTTAATCCTTATCCGATTGAACCGCGCAAGCACCTTGCTATCTGCAGGCAGATTCTTGGAAGGAATGAAGATGCTCTGGAAATTTTTCGTTCAGTCCTCGATGGCTATCCGGACGATCTGGTTGCTCTCAAGGGTGAGGCATACTGTCTGCAGGCTCTTGGCAGGACGACCGAATCCCGTGACCGGTTTCTTGTACTCCTGAACAGGCCGCTCGATTTGGAAATGCGGCGGGAAATTCTTGAGTTTCTTGCTAAAATTGCGGATGGATGATTCAGCTGATCTTTGAAAAGTCAGCCGGATATTTTGCCGATGGGATGAAGAGGTTCCAGGCATATGTACTTCAAAGATCTGATTTTCTGGATGATGCTGGTAGTGGGAAGCTGTTCCGTTGGAGCTTCTCAAGGTCTTTCGTTTGATCCTGTGACACCCAGGCTGGATGCCGCTGAAATTTATTCCATGTACCGTGATGATCCGGGCGAAGCCGAGCGGTTATTCACTGATCGCGTGGTGATTCTGGATGCAAAGCTTTATCAGCATGCTGAATATCTCTTTGAAGAGAAAGCAGTGATTTTTTATGTGGATTACGACTGTCTCTATCAGGTAACTGCCTTTTTTGAGACCGGACGGTTTCATGCCATAATGGACAGTCCTCCGCTGTCACGGGTAACAATCATCGGAAGGTGCCGCGGAATCGGCAGACACGGTCGGTTGTATTTCTCAGAATGCGCTCTGCTGGAAGACATGAGGCGGAATCAGGCCATGGACCGAATTAAAAACCAGATGCGTCTGTCACGAATGCGGTCTTCCCTGCTCAAAGTGTATGCCCAGGAACTGATAAATTCTCCGGACGGAGATTTTATCGAAGCTGTTATCAATGTACGAAATGAGAGCAGGGTGTCGAGCGGTGCTGCGCGCATCAGGTGCTTTCTGGAAGACAGTTATCACAAAGTGCTGGCTGTTGAAACGATAAGATTAAAGCCTTTTGCGCTCGGGCCCGGTGCCGAGGAAACAAGGAGCGTGAAGTTCTCAGGAACCGGCGGTCAGACTGGGGAGGTTTCTTTTTCCATTGAAGGCGGTTAAGGAAGATGATGATCCGCATTATTGATCTTCAGGTCCGTAAAGTATACTTGGAAATTCCCATGTTCCTAAGAAGATGTTGCCGAAATCGATATTCTTTATGGACTGAAAGCTCAATAACTCCACATTTTACGGATGAAATCCTGCAAAAGATTGTCGATGCACCTGCTGCCGGTGTCGATCAGCATGCTTTCCTGATCATCCCTGCTGCCTGAAAAACGCCTGATGCGTGTTTCATTGCGTGATTCGTTGAATACAACGGCCCCGGCCGATCTGGACCAGATCCGGATGTTCAAGTCGCAAGTAATCTGAAGTGACCGGTCTCCCCCGAGAAAGTGCTCTTCATTGACACCAAGACTCAAGGATTTGACAGCCTTCCATCCGTGTATGGTACCTGTAACTACGAAATGTGCGTTGAAAGCCTCGGCCAGCCAGGCCAGAATTCTTGGGTCCAGGAAATGGGAGCTGAAGAGCCTGTTACGCATCAGATAGTCTCTGAGGAATTTCTCGGGGCAGACTGAAAACGACTGATTTTCTCTGATATAGTCAGCCACCAGATTCTGGACCACTGTGATGGGGGTTTCCTGGTTGCTGCGATCGACAAAGGGCAGCACAACGATTTCGTAAGTAATACCCGCAAAAGGCAGGGCCGTAATCCGGGTTTCGCCGCTCATCAAACTACTGTCCCGTGAACTGCCTGAGAAAACATCGATCAGGAGGTTGCGTCTCTGGTCAAACTCGCTGTCAGTGATCATGCCGTTTTCGTGAAGCGTTTTCAATCGTTCAAGCATATCTTCAAGATCAGCACCCTGTGACCAGACTGCAAGGAAGACAAGAAGCAGAACAGCAACAGCCCGTGTTTTCATAATCATACTGATACCAATAATAGATGTTAGCATGAAATTCGGCAAACAAGGGGAGAAGTCATATGCGGCATTTCCAACACCGCTTTCACGCTTCTCCGCTTTACCGCTTGTACCATCGAGATTTGAATGCCTGCTGCCGGTTTTGCTGGTTATTTTCATGTAAACTCAAGATCATTGACATGCCTGGGTTGTCGGAATATTTTAATGCCATGCGCAAAGCATTCTGGCACGACACGGTTTTTTCTTATCCAGGGGGTGAGTTTCTGAGCCCTTCTGATCCGCTTGTGAACCAGGAGGTCACTGTCAGGATCAGAATGGCTCCTGATCCAGGGATTGAGCATGTTTTTCTCAGAACAGCTCCTGAGGGAGAAGAGATTCTGCAGCGGATGAAGCTCGAACAAAATGACCCGCTGCTCGAGTATTACTCCGCATCGACAAAATTTATCTGTGAACGATCAGGTTACAGATTTATGATTGTAAAGAGAGGCGGGGAATTGCTGCATTATAATGCGCTTGGACTGCATCGCGTAACCCCACTGGACATTTTCGATTTCAAGGTGCAGACAGGGCGGGACAGCATCGGGTGGACGGAAAATTCGGTTTTTTATCAGATTTTCCCGGATCGTTTCTATTCTGCCCCTTTCAAAGGAGCAGTCCGTGAGGGGGAACCGCTTTCCAATGGAATGCACGCGCGCGTCAGCCCCTGGGGGGAACTGCCCAATCGTTCAGGCGGGTCATGCTCGCAGGAATTTTTCAACGGGAATCTTCCGGGAATCGCCGTGAAACTTGGGTACATTGATGATCTGGGTTGCAATGCTGTTTATCTGAACCCGGTTTTTACTGCTCCGAGCAATCACAGATATGACACTACAGACTACTTTTCGATCGACCCGCATATCGGCAGCAACAGAGTTTTTTCGCGCTTGGTCCGTGATATGCATCATCGAGGCATGCGCATAATTCTGGATGGCGTGTTCAACCACACCGGGGTATGCTGCCCATGGTTTGACAAGCTGGGGCGCCATCCCGAGCCCGGGGCTTACCAGGATACCAACTCAAGATATTCCGGATTTTACACCTTTCACTCCCGGCCTGATCATTACGAGTGCTGGCTGGGGGTCAAATCGTTGCCCAAGCTTGATTTTCGCAGCCGGGAGTTGCGCGATCAACTTTATCTTAGAGAAGATTCTGTGATGCAGACATGGCTGCGAGCACCATTTCATGTTGACGGATGGCGGTTTGATGTCGCTAATATGCTTGCACGGCAGGGTGAATTTCAGGAATTTATCCAGGTGTGGAGGGAGATCAGCCAATGCCTCAAATCTGCTAATCCGGAGGCTTACCTGATGGGAGAACATTTTTTTGACGGCACGGACCTGTTGCGGGAAAACTGCCTCGATGGCCTGATGAATTACCAGGGATTCTATTTTCCCCTGATCCGCTGGCTTGGTGAACGCTGTGATTTCCGCTCTGACCAGGGTTCGATGAACCCGGAAGTCCGTTTCACCGGTGAGCAAGTGATGCGGCAGATGTCTGATTTTCTTGCTGCCATTCCCTGGCGGAAGGCCCTTCGGATGTATAATCTGCTTGGATGTCATGACCGTCCGAGGATAATGAGTGTGTTGTCCGGAAACATTCTGCGCCTGAAATCAGCAATGATCATGTTGTTTTCGTATGTAGGGGTTCCTGCTGTTTATTATGGAGATGAGATTGGAATGACCGGGAAAGGCGACCCGGATTGCAGGCGCTGCATGGATTGGGATGAATCCAGATGGGATGCTGATCTGAATTCTCTTTATCGGAAACTGATCAGACTGAGGCGCTCATCGGCGGTTCTTGCCGGCGGAGGGATCAAGTGGCTGTCAGCGTCTGAAGATGCTATCAGCTTTGCTCGAATATCAGATAGTGAAGCCATGGTCGCTGTTGCTTTCAGGTCTCCACAGCGGGTAAAACTATCTCTGCGTCAGATCGGGATAAACCGTGGCAAAGCGGTTTCTCAACTTACCGGAGAGGTACGAAAAATCAGCGGCGGACAAATGGAAGCCGGTCCGCAGCCTGACCTGTATCTAATCAAGACTTAAGCCCTAACACTATCTGAGGGTCAAGGTGTCAGGGCAAACGAATGATGAACTGGTGGAAGAGGTTAGAAATGCAGCTCTTCCGCGCTGGAGCCAGCACAGAATTGTAACTTTGAATGATCGCCAGGAACTCTGTTTTTCGGGTGGTCGTCAGAGAATTTTCGAAAATCACCTGCTTGAGTTCAGTGGACCAGATCCGTGTCGAAAGGCTGCACTTGCCGTTAAGCTTGAACCCGAACCCGAAACTGAAAAAAGGTATCTTGAAAAGATCCAGTCCTTTTTTGGCTCTCAAAGCGGCAATGTTGCCGGAAACCACATATTTTGCTCCGAATTTCTCGGCGATGTGTTCCAGATTAACCGGATTTTCCTGAAAATCGTAAAACATGTTATTTTCACCGAGATAAA
>JAQTRI010000116.1 GCA_028711905.1 Candidatus Wallbacteria bacterium
AGGCAAATGGAACAGGAACTTGCTGATGAGCAGCTCAATGCCGAGATTATCCGCAACAAACGAGGAATTACGATCAGACTGAGCGATAGCCTGCTGTTTGATCTTGGCAATGCTGAGCTCAAGCCGCAATCCCGCAAAGTGCTGGACCGGGTGGCTGAACTGCTCAAGGCTAACCCCAGAAATGTCGTGATAGAAGGTCACACCGATGATGTGCCGATCGGGCCGAGCCTGAGGAAGAAATTTCCCACCAACTGGGAACTGTCCACAACCAGAGCCACTAATGTACTCAGATATTTTGTCGAGGGACAGAAGATGCAGCCTGACAGATTTTCAGCAAGCGGCTATGGTGAGTTCCGTCCGCTTTCCCCCAACCGCATTGGCGGGAAAGATAATCCAGAAGGCAGAAACGCGAATCGGCGGGTGGACATAGTGATTTTAGAGGATGAGGCAACTGGAGGAGGAAGCAATGTCCGATGAAGAAAAAAGTATAGTCGTTGAGGGCGGTAAGAAAAAATCGTTCAACAAGTTCCTGATCATCGGGATTGTCGCTCTGCTGATAATAGTCATTCTGGCCGGAATCTCCATTGTGGTCGGCGAGAAGATTATCAATTCCAGGGAAACCCCCAGTTACAGGGAAAAAATCGTTCCTGTGGTAGCTACTGTGGGGCTTGAGGAATTTCTGGTTTCCACCAGAGACAACCAGGGAGTGATTAAGGCACAGGTGGAGCTCGGACTTTCTACCATTGAATTCGCGCAGGTCGTTGAGCAGCACAAGGGCGAAATCAGGGACATGATCAGCAGGATTCTTGTGGGAAAGTCTTTGTCTGAAGCCAATGTGTCTTTTTCTTCAGGAGAATTGCAGCGTGAAATTCGAGACAGGCTCAACTCGATTCTGGAGCCTTATCTGGACCGCAAGGCCAGCTTTTTTGGGCGCAAGGAACCCGGAGAGATCGCTCAGGTGTATTTCCTGAATTTTCTTGCCAAGTAACGGAAACTAAGTGATAAGGAACAAGTCCCCGGCTGGATGAACTGCTGGGGAAAACATAAGGGGATAAGATGCCGGACACCCTGTCTCAGGATGAAATTGATGCACTGCTGAACGCGATCTCCAGCGGAGAGACGCCTGCCGCAGGTTCCAGTGCCGGCGCTGAGAAAAAGGATGAAGACTCCAAGAAATCTCAGCGCAAAATCAAGATATACGATTTCAAACGGCCGGATAAATTCTCCAAAGAGCAGATCAGGACTGTCAGCAGAATACACGAGACTTTTGCCAGGCTGGTCAGCAACTTTTTCTCCACCCAGCTGAGGTCGATTGTCAATGTGGACATCGTCTCTGTGGATCAGATAACTTACGAGGAATTCATCCGTTCTATCGGTAATCCAACGATGCTGACAGTGTTCAATCTCGGCACACTCGAAGGGAACGGGGTGTTCGAGGTAAATCTGAGCATAGTGTTCGCCATATTGGACAGGCTGTTCGGTGGTGTCGGCAAGACCCTGGACAAAGTGCGCATTTTGACCGAGATTGAGGAAGCTGTAATGCGCCGCACTCTTGTAAAGATTTTTGATCTGCTGAAGGAATCCTGGTTTCAGGTGATTGAAATCGCGCCTAAGCTGGAACTGATTGAAAGCAATCCCCAGTTCACCCAGATTGTCGCTCCCTCGGAGATGGTGCTGTTGGTGACATTTCAGATCAAGATCGGAGAAGTTGAAGGGATCATGAATCTCTGCCTGCCATACTTAGTACTGGAACCGATTGTCAGCAAGCTGACGACACAGTCCTGGTTCACTCCGATGAAAAATGAGGCTTCAAGTGAAGATATCATCACGATCGAGAAAAAAGTCAAAAATGTTACTATTCCGCTTAAAGCCGTACTGGGCGAGACCAAGGTCTCAGTCAGGGATGTGCTGAATCTGCAGAACGGGGATCTTGTAATACTGGATCGAAAGTCAGACGATCCCATTAATATCAAGATCGGGCAGCGCGTGAAATTCACGGCCCGCCCCGGTATGCTCGGCAAATTCAAAGCTGTGATCATTGAAGAGATTTACAGGAATGACGATGAGGAGGTATTGAGGATATGAGCGAAGAGATGCTGAGCCAGGAAGAAATTGATGCTCTGCTGAGTGGAGCGGTGCCAGGATCAGGTCCGGGCCCGGAGCCGACTGTCCCGGATTCGGACAGCGACGCCTCTGCCCCTGACCCGCCTGAACAGTCCGGCGCAGGAGATGCGGGAGTTCCTGACAAGTTCAGGGAACTCATTGATGCCATTCTAAATACGACATCCACTGTTGTGGCGACTATCCTCAACACTGATTTTGGATTTACCCTCAGGGAGATAAAATCAGCTGACGAATCCGCATTGGGTGCGATTCTCGGCAGCCAGAAGTATTCACTCAATTTTCTTCAGTTCACCAGAAGCTTGACCGGGGGCTTTTATTTTCTCATCCGCAAGGAGGATGTCGGAATCATTGCCGACATGATGATGGGGTCGGACGGCACTCAACCTCCGGATGAAATCAATCAGATCTATTTGAGTGCTATTGACGAAGCGTTTAACCAGATGATGGGTTCAGCGGCGAATTCGCTGAGTTCCATGCGTGGAGAGTCGGTTGAGATCACCCCCGGTAAAACTAAGGTAGGACAGTTCGAAAGTTTTAACCTGACCCTGCCGGGAACCACTAAAGTGGTGGAAATGAAGGTCAAACTGGGGGAACTGGTAGATTCGGAGAGTTATCTGCTGTTCCCGGAAGCTGAGTATAAGAAGATCCTTAATTCGCTGACAGAAACTAAGGGCCAGCCGGTAATGGAAAGCAAGCCGGTCAGAGAACCATCCCCTGAACCGCAGCCGGCCCAGCCAGCCAGGCCGGCTCAAGTTCAGGCAAAGGAACCTCCACCCAAGATGGAATATGTCCAGCCTGCAGCGCCACAGCCGGTTTATCAGCAGCCTCCCCAGCCGGTGTACGCACAACAGCCGCAGCCTGTATACGCGCAGCTGCCGCCGGATCAGCCTCAGGCTATCGGCAGTGTGGGGCGGGTGGGGCCGCAGCCGGAGATCAGGCCTGTGCAGTTTACTCAGATCGGCTATCAACAGACCAGGGATGTGCCCAGTAATATCGATTTGCTGATGGATGTAATGCTTCAGCTTACAGTCGAACTTGGCCGCAAAAAAATGAAGATCAAGGAGATTCTGGAGCTTGGTTCCGGATCGGTAATCGAGCTGGAAAAGCTGGCCGGCGAGTCTGTGGATGTGCTGGTCAACGACAAACTAATAGCCAGGGGAGAAGTGGTGGTCATCGATGAAAACTTCGGCATCCGTATCACCAGTATTGTTTCCACTGCCGAGAGACTGCAGAACATGATGAATTTCTAATGAGAATAATGTTGCGCGCTTTTTTGCTTCTGTTTCCGGTTGCAGGTCTACTGAGCCTGAGCGGTTGCGATTCTCCGGCCTCTGAGGAAGGAACCAGGCTGTTCGAGAGCCTGACCACATCATCGGAGTATCGTGAATATTATAACTTTTCCGGGCAGATCAACCATGCTGCAGCCGTTTTTGGTCGCATCACCACCCGCAAGACCGGAGTAGAATATCCTGTGCCTGGAGCATCGGTGACTGCAGGTGCGAAGAGCTCGGCAGTCACTGATCCCGGAGGATATTACTGCATTAACAACATCAATTTGACAGTAACAGACAGTGTGGAAGTGACTCAGGAGATATTGACCCTGTCGGTCAGCTCTGCAGGGTATCGCAGTGATTCAAAGTCATTAACTGTGCGGCGGGGGCAGGCTCTGGAAGCCAATCTGATTCTGGAAAGCAGTTATGCTGCTGACCGGCCACGAGGAAGTCTGGCAGGACTTGTGCGCAACTTTTACACCAGGGAGCTTCTCAACAGCATCGAAGTGATCATAGCCGGTGAAAAAACAGAAGTGACGGGATTCGATCGTCTGCTTGGATGCGCTATCGGCAAGGGTGAATTCAGATTCCGTGAAGTCCCGACCGGAATCTGGACTATGGCTGTGACTGATCCGACCGGTCAATTCCGCGATCAGTTCGCCACTGTCGAGATTACGGTTGGCGAGAAGAGCCAGATCTTTGAAATGCAGCCGGCTGCAACCCAGACCGGCACTCTGTCCGGAATCGTACGCATCACTGAAGGCACACTTGTTGAAAGCGTCGAAGTGGTTCTGGATAACGGATTCAGCGCTGTTACAGATCAGAATGGCTGGTTTGTGCTGAAAAACTCATCCGGCAGTACGGCCATTTCCTCCGGAACGCACCTGATCACAGCGAGGCCGCATAAAAGCTATGCTTCAGCTATCAATATCAAAAATTATTCTTCCAATCTGACTGTATATCCTGGTGAAAATCTTTACACTGTGATCCTGTACTACATACCCTGAGAGGATTCTCTTATCTTCTGATGTACTCGGTCCAGCGCTTGATTTCTTCATCGTTCAATCGGTGATTGGGCTGGTTCAGGCATGATCCGCACAACGGTACATCATCGAATCTGCCTTCAAAATGGGCTGAACGCTGGGAGGCCAATTTCTCAGACTCCCATAATTCAAGCAGTGTATTTTCCCAGACCGACCCGATTGAGTTGACTGCCTTGAAATCACGGCAGCAGGCTGAAACCAGGCCATCATTACGCACTCCCAGGTTTTCGAACAGACCGACACAGGGCATGCGTATAGCGCAATGATCGCGGTCAGGACGGAATTCGTCGTTTCGCACTGAAACATCAGTTTCTGTCCCGACCAGTCCGAGCTTCTTTACTGCTTCAAGATGAAGTCGATCCAGATCCGGCTGACAGACGCCGGGATAGGCTGTTGTTCGCTTGAGAAAGATCGCGTCAGTGCGCACAGGTTCGAAATCGTCCCATACAATGGACGGACGGGCAATTCCCAGGCCGGAAAAAATTCCCAGCCAGCGTTCAACGAATCCCATGGTTTCATGGTGATTGTCTGGAAGCACTAAAAATTGCACTGATACCACAGGTACCACGCCTGAGATGTGCTTGCGCAGTTCGAGAAAGTCCCGGATATTGGCCTCAGTCTTTTCAAGGTCCCCTCCGCGTCTAATGCGGTCGTATGTTCCAGGCATTGCTGCGTCTATGGAAAATGTGATTGAGCCGAAGAGTTCGGACTCCAGCATCAGGCTGGAAATGGTGCGGTTCAAGTTTCTGGCGTTGGTATGGAGTACCAGGCAGTTAAAGCTCTTCTTACCGGGGCGGGACAAAAAAGAGATCATCTCGCTGAAATACGGATAGATCAATGGTTCGCCGTTCCAGAAGGGCAGCACTGCATCCGCCAGTTTGAACTCGTACGCGGTCAGTTCGATGAGGATTTTTTCCAGCAAGGGCCACTCCATGATGTGCTGTTCGCGGCCGCTTTCATTGCCGAGCGGGCACATGATGCAGGAAAGATCGCAGAAATTTGCTGTATCCAGGATCAGCAGGGGGATCGGCTTAAAAGGCGGCTTGATGTGTTGCTCACTTATCCGGGAGATCTGTGATTGCGCATTGCCCTCAAGCAGTTCCACCAGAATTGGGGTTTCCATACCGGGCTGCCCGGGCAGCGGACGAAAGAGTATGCTCAATCCCCGTTCGCCTTTTGGCACAAGCAGTTTGAGTTCGTTGCGGCCTTTTTTCAGCATTCCTGAGTCAAGAATGCTGCGTACGATTCGCAGTTCACCTTCAGGGGATTTAACACCCAGATCAGCTTTTCCCAGGAGTTGGCTGTTGAGAAAAAATTCCACTCTGCTGCCTGTGGCCGAGTCCTGGGAACAGAGACGGGCGGAAATCCGGATTTTCCTGAACCGTGCCGGTTCTTCAAGACATTCGAAAACATAGTTGATTTCACCGTGGTCGCGGCCCAGAGTGTGGGTATAGCCCGAGGAACATGTGGCGTCTCCCTGCCAGTAGTGGGGTTGCCACAGGTCGAAAAAACCATATTCCCAGTGCTGGGGAGGTATTTCAATGCGCAGGATATTTCTGTTGTGAATGGTTTTCTGCAGTCTGTAATCATCCCCTGCGTATTTAACCGGCCGACCCGTGGCTGTGCGGCACAATTCCACGAATTCTCCGGGTGTAAAACCTTCCGGCAGATAAGTGATGTTGTCTGAGAAATACTCGTCCCAGTCATTGCTGACAATGCGGCCTGTCTGCTTTGCCAGCACTTCGCGCAGTTCGGTCCCTGGATGGGGCTGCATGATCTGGAAGTCAGATCCTGCATCAGGCGCGATTTCGCGCACGAGGTTCAGGCTGTCTGTGACGGTTTCCGGCGTTTCAAGCGGATGACCGATAATCATCAGCATGCCGGCCGGCAAAGCACATTCGCGATTGAGCGCAAAAGCCCTTTTAACATCAGCAACAGTGAAACCCTTTTTTAACAGTGCGAGAATCTGATCATTGCCGCTTTCCACGCCATAAGTTACTTTTACGCACCCGGCTTTTTTCATCAGATCGAACATTTCGCGGTCTACCAGTGTAACCTTTGTATTGCAGCGCCAGCTGATGTCGAGATTTTCAGAGATGACCCGGCTGCAGAATTCCATGACTTTTTCACGACTGACAGTAAAGGCATCATCATCGATGACGAAATTGCGCACTCCGTAAGTATCGATGATCGTGCGGATTTCAGCGATCACTGAATCGAGATACCTAAAGCTCACCTTTCTGTGCCACATGGCAGGGGAGGCGCAGAACACGCACTCGCCCGGACAGCCACGGGAAAACATCATGACAGCGGAAACCGCGCCATGCTCAAACTCGAACGCCCGGTCATCAGGGATGAAGCCGTGGGTCGGCATCAGGTCGCGCGCCGGGGCCGGTATCTGCTCAGGAGGAAGGAGCGGCCGCTCTGCTGTAACGATGCAATTGTCTTCAGCTCCGCGCACTACCATGCCTTTAACTGTCGATAGTTCCGGGTGCGGCTTTTCCAGCTCTTGCAGCAGGTCCAGCAGGGTCTGTTCGCCTTCGCACAGTGCCACACCATCCACGCAAGGCTCGCTCATGATTTCCTGCCAGGCTAAGGATGCGAACGGGCCGCCGAAGAAAACCTTGCGGCTGTAATCAGACTGTTTCAGTGTCCGGGCCAGCCTGAGCCCGGATCTGGCCTGATAGGTCATGCCAGTAATACCAACGACATTGAAGCCTTCGCTGTCAGCCATGCCCGCGATTTCTTCGCAGGAAAGGTTCTGGTGTGGCATGTTGACGATTCTCACCTCATACCTGTCCCTGACAAAGGCAGCGAGCGAGCCGAGTCCCAGAGTAACGGTCATTTTATACGGGGCCTTTTCCGACACCGGCGGATTTACCAGCAGAAGCTTAATCGGCTCCCTGATGCGGCGCAAAAACGGCCAGGCTTCATGCTCCATGCCGCACAAGCGCAAAAACTTCAGAACCTGGTTGCGCGGCAGCACGAGATCTGGTTTGCATTTCCGGCATTTGTCAGGCAGTCCCTGTCCGCGGATATGCGCAAGGCGCAGCGCCTGAATCTCCGTCCCATACCAGAGATCTTCAAACGAGCTGTCAGCGAGATTTCCGAGCTTCAATGAAAGTCCGAGATCGTAATTGCACACTGTCAGGCTGCCATCGGATCTGATCATGGGCTGGCGGAACGGGGCTAAGCAAGGCAGGTCACTTTTCTTCATACCTGCCTCCACCCTGTGATTCCACCAATCCCCAGTCCATTTTTTCGATGATTTTCGCCTGCTTGAGGGCTTTCAGGTAAAACCGGTTGGCTTCTTTCTGATTAGCAGGCAGGTTCTGCTCTGTCAAGGGTCTGAGATTAACCCCATCGTGCTCAGCTAACGATGAATTGAGCATCAGGCTGAAAGAGAGCTTGCGTTCCGCAAATTTCTGGCGCCAGAAAGCCACGAAATCCTGAAGCTCTGATGCGTTCTCCGGCATGACAATGAACTGCACTGCCACGCGCGGGAATTTATGGCCGCGTTTTTGATCAAGAAGCTCGAGCACACTTTGCTGCACTTTCTGGAAATCTCCGTTAACGCGGATCTTATTGTAAGTGCCTTCTGTCAGAGCGTCCATAGATACGATGAGAGACAGATGCAGGTTCTCCCCGCACTCGATCAGCACATCAGTGAATTCCGCAAGATGCGAGGCATTTGTGTCAAATGCCACTGTGATCTTCTTCGGAGCGCGTGATTCATGTCCGGACAGGAGATTAAGGAATTCGCTGAACTGAGGGTGGAGCATGGGTTCCCCTGCCCAGAACAGGCGCAGGTCAGCCAGTTTCAGATCAGTGGAGTAGATCTGCCTGACGATGCTCTCGAATGTTTCAGGTTTCATGTAAGTGGGAGGAAGCGCGTCCTTTTCGTGCAGAGTACACATCGGACACTGAAAATTGCACACATTGCTGATCTCAATGGTCAGGTACGGCGGGAAGGTGCAGTTGAGCTTGGCTGCAAGGTCATTCATTCCAAAAATTATACCACCATGCCCTGCAGGATTCTATTGGTGTTCGCCCGAAGAGATGTGTTCCATAAAAGATCTTTACAATTCCCATATCCCGGATAAAATTGATTCAAAGACCACAGGAGAAACCGATGAAGCACACAAAAGCTCTCATACTGATACTGACCGCTTTGATTACTTGCAGCGCTTTTTGCGCGGATTTCTATGTTTACCAGCCCGCTGTGCAGGCTGAACTTATGCTGCACGACGGCCCGGGATCGGCAGTGGTCAACTGCCGCGTCAGCACAGGCACAGAGTTGCAGCTGCTGGACGCCACTGAGACCCACGCGCTGTTTGTCGATGCAAAAGGCAACTGCGGATGGGCTGAATGCACGATTGCAACGCTGGAACGCGATTTCCAGCCTGCTGATGGGGCTGACATAGAAGAGCAGTTCGCCGATGAGCCTGGATTGCGTGATTTCACGCTCGACACACTCAACTCATCCTATCCCCCGTCAGAGGCGGATTTGAAGATCACGGTTTCCCTCAGAGGCCTGACCATGCATGTTTTGTGTGAAAAAGAGGGCTTTGACAGAGTCTATCCGGTTGGAGTCGGAGTCAAAGGCTCAAGCGGCAAGAGCATTACCCCCACATGCGGCAAAAAAGGCGTACCAGCTTTCCGCACCCACTATGACCCGAAGAACCGCGAGTTTTACATGCCAAAAAGGTGGTCTCCCAGCTATTTCGGCGGTTTTCCCTTCATCAGGCTCAACATCAAGAACAGTGACGGAGCTTACACTTATGGTATGCACGGCCCGATCACCCAAAAATCCGGCGGGGAGTGGTACTTGCAGCGCGGGTATGTTTCCCACGGATGCATGCGCATGCGGGCCGGTGATGTGAAAGAGCTTTATCCGCTTACGGTGAGATATCCCAAGGCCAGCCTGGTGATTCAGCAGGAATACGAACTCGACAAGAACGGCGGCAAAATCGACTGCGATTACCCGCTCTGGAGCGGATCTTAGCCGTATATCAGTTTCAGGTAAGCCTCATATTCGCCTGACCTGCCCGTGTCGTGCAGGTATTTCATGA
>JAQTRI010000117.1 GCA_028711905.1 Candidatus Wallbacteria bacterium
CGCCACTGCAAAATTCTCTTCTGGAACTCTATGGTCTTTCCTCACTTATTGATGAGCATTTTTTTGGAGAATTGTCTTCATTCAGGACCAGATACATTAATTATGGCGGAGACCTGCAGGAACTTCGAGAGCGGCTGAAAAGTTTCTGCTGGAGATCTTTGCGGAGCCAGGTGACAGAGTTTGTCCGCTACACTGAGAGAAAGCCCATTACCAGAAAATTCATTCCATCTGAGCAAGAGCAGACTCTGTACGAATCGATATCATCCTATCTTCAAAGAGATGATAACTACGCTCTACCAGCAGGACAGAAGCATCTGCTTACACTCCTGGTTAGGAAAGTTTTGGCTTCTTCACCTCATGCAGTGGCTGGGACCCTGTGCATTATGCTGGACAGGCTCAAGAAAATCCGTGATCAGGCTCAGAAAGATCTAAACACTCTGGATAAATTGCTTACTGTGGACGAGATTGATGACGATCTGCTTGATGAATTGCTTGAAGATGATGAAGATGACAGCCCTGATGAAGATGCAACGCCTGATAAACAGGAATCACAAGATAAGAAAATTGATCTTAAGAAACTTGAATCTGAAATCAAAGAACTTGAAGATTATGTCCGCTGGGCGAGAAGCATCGGCACTGATACAAAGGCAAAAACTCTGTTAAAAGCGCTGGAAATAGGATTCAAAGAGCTGGAAAAAATGGGTGCGGACCGTAAAGCCGTTATTTTCACGGAATCCAGACGAACCCAAAGCTGGCTGAAAGATTATCTTGAAGCCAATGGATACATGGGACAGGTCCTCACTTTCAATGGTACAAACAAGGATGATTCATCCGGCCTGATTTACCAGGAATGGTTTGAGAAAAACAAGGAAAGCGGCCGGGCATCCGGCTCAAGACAGATCGACTTGCGTACAGCTATTATCGATTGTTTCAAAGATAAATCCAGCATTATGATCGCAACTGAAGCCGGTGCCGAAGGATTGAATCTGCAATTCTGCTCAATGGTAGTCAACTTTGACATGCCCTGGAATCCGCAGCGGATCGAACAGCGTATCGGCAGGTGCCATCGTTACGGGCAGAAGCATGATGTAGTTGTGATAAATTTCCTTAACGAGAAAAATGCTGCTGATTGCCGGGTCTATGAATTACTGGAAAAGAAGTTCAATCTGTTTTCAGGTGTATTCGGGGCGAGTGATGAAATTCTGGGGACTATCGAATCAGGAGTCGACTTTGAACGCAGAGTTCTGGAAATCTGTCAGGAATGTCGGACTGAAAAGGAAATCTCAGACGCATTTTCTCGACTGCAGGCAGAACTGGAAGAAAAAATCAAAAACAGAATGACTGACACTCGTCGCCTTTTACTTGAGCATTTTGACGAGGATGTTCACGACCGGCTGAAAACAAATTTAGTGGGGACACAGGAGAAAATCGACCGCATCGGCAGGATGTTCTGGCAACTGACAAAGCAGGTTCTGGCTGAGATTGGAAAATTTGAAGATATAGATTTTTCGTTCAGACTTGAAGCATCTCCGGCCAAAGAAATTTCTACAGGAAATTACAGTCTGATTTCCAAAGAAAAAGAAAATATTCCTGGCCGTTTTTTGTACAGATTGAGTCATCCGCTTGGTGAATACGTGATAACAAAGGCAATGTCCTACAATTGTCCTATAGCTGAAATCGTCTTTGACATCAGCAACCATCCCATGAAAATCTCTCTGGTTGAAAAACTGATCGGGAAGTCAGGCTGGCTGGAGCTGCGTCACCTGCGCATTGAATCTTTTGGCAGTGATGAATTTTTGCTCTTCTCGGCTTTTGACGACAGCGGCAACAACATTGACCAGGAAACATGCGAAAAACTCTTCCTGTGTTCCGGGAAAGTTAAAAGTCTGTCAATAGCTCCTGAAGAGCAAACGACAAGGCTGAAATCCGAATGCGAGAGACATGTGAACGCCACAGTTTCTCAAAACCTGGAAGAGAATAATCACCACTTCTCAGAGGCCCGTGATCAGCTCGACAAATGGGCAGAGGACATGGAAATGGCTGCTCAGAAAGAACTGGATGATGTGAAACGGCAGATTAAGGAATTACAGCGTCGCGCCCGGCAAGCGCCAACCATGGAAGAACAGCGCACAATCCAGGATGAGATTTCCGGACTGGAGCGCAGAAAGCGATCTTTGCGCGAGAGAATTTTCGATATTGAAGACGAGATATCCGAAAAACGTGATAAACTGATTGCAGCCTTGGAATTAAGGATGAAACAGAAAACGACGGATAAACAGATTTTTACAATCAGATGGAAAGTGATTTAGACCAGGAGTTAAATATGCCTACAACTGAACAGCGGCGCGATAAACTCATGAATAAGCTTAAGGAGCTTTTCCAGCTGGATCAGCCGGATCTTGATTTCGGGTTTTACAGGATTATGCATGCCAAGGCTGATCAGATCAAGAAATTCATCGAAGAAGATCTTCTTAAGATCATCGAAAAATCATTTGATGCCTTGAAAGAAAAAGAAGCGTTGGAAAAACTGGCTGAAATCAAGCAGAAGGTGGTGGAGCAGCTTGGGGTAGATTCGATAAACGATAAAGGAGAACTGCAGGGACATTATGCTTCAACTCCGCTCGGGCGAGAATACCTTACTGCAAGAAAAGAACAAAAAACTGTAGCAGGATCTGCCCAGGCGGAATCCGACATATTTGATCATCTCTATCGTTTTTTTGAGCGGTATTACGAAGGTGGAGATTTTATTTCCAGGCGCTACTTCACCAGTGAAACATCCGGGAAAGCGGCACCTTATGCAATTCCTTACAGTGGAGAAGAAGTCAAACTGCATTGGGCCAATGCAGATCAATACTACATCAAAACTGCTGAATATTTCTCCAATTTCACTTTCAACCTTGCAGTTGCAGCCAGAGATCAGCTTGATAAGAATAAATCCGGTAAAGATGCTCAACCCGAAGAATTGATCAGCTTGGATATTCCAGAAAAGCTTATGGTCCATTTCCGGATCAAGGACGCTTCAGAAGGTGAACACGGTAATGTGAAGGAAACTGACAACAGCAAACGGTTTTTCATTATTCATGAAGAAAATCCGATTGAGTTATCTGGCGAAGAAGGATTGGTGATCAATTTTGAATACAGGCCTGATCCGGATAAATCCGGGCAGGAAGATACTCATCGGAAAAAACTCAATACCGAGGCTGTTGCCAGAGTTTTGAAGGAGTTGGAATGTCTTGTTGCTGAGAACACATCCGCTCGCCGATATTTGAATTTATTGAAGATTTCCGCACCGACTGAGAAAGAAAAGAAACGCCCGCTCCTTGCAAAGTATATCTATCAGTACACTTCCCGCAACACAATGGATTACTTTATTCACAAGGATCTGGGAACTTTCTTGCGAAGAGAATTGGACTTCTATATCAAGAACGAAGTGATGCGCTTAGATGATATAGAGAAAGCCGATGTTCCTGCAGTAGAAACCTATCTCGCCAAAATCAAAGTCCTGCGCTTGATCGCGGGCAAGCTGATTGATTTTCTCGCTCAACTGGAAGACTTCCAGAAAAAGCTCTGGCTCAAGAAAAAGATCGTCGTTGAAACCAATTACTGCATCACTCTGGACCGCGTTCCAGAGGAGCTATATCCAGAGATTTCCGCAAACGAAGCTCAACATGATGATTGGGTGATACTATTTGCGATAGATGAAATTGAAGCCGACACTCTTAGCAACCCGGGATATGTTTATCCAATGACAATAGAATTTCTGAAAGCTAACAACAAACTGGTAATAGACACTCGTTTTTTTGATGAAGTATTTAAAACCCGGTTGGTTGCTTCAATAGAGAATTTCGATGAAAAGTGTGACGGGCTGCTGATTCATTCGGAGAATTTCCAGGCGTTGAACCTGTTGCAGGAGCGTTATCGCGAGCAGGCGAAGTGCGTATATTTCGATCCGCCGTATAACACTGGCGGAGATGGTTTCTTCTACAAAGACACCTATCAACATTCGAGTTGGTTGGCTGGCATTCAAGATAAATTAATAGTTGCGAAATCAATGCAATCTCAAGATGGAAGTGTTTGTGTATCTATTGATGATAACGAAATGGTAAATCTTTCTATTTTGTTGTCACAGCTTTACGGTGAAGATTCTCGAATTGCAGATATCGTTTGGCAAAAACGTTACTCTCCGGATATTCGTAAATCTGTCAGCGATGCGCATGAATATATTCTGATTTATGCTCTATCCACGGATAGATTTAAAGAAACACGAAATCTATTGCCATTGGAGGAGGCGCAGACAAAACAGTTTTCTAATCCGGACAATGATCCTAGAGGACCATGGAAGTCAGATAATTATACAGCTCCCGGGTATCGCCCCAATCAGATGTATGAAATCACTTCGCCCTCAGGATTAAAGATGGTTCCTCCTGCAGGTCGTTGCTGGATGATGACGGAAGACAAATACAAGAAATTGCTTGATGATAAACGAATCATATTTGGTCGAGATGGAAACGGGCGCCCTGCTGTTAAACGGTTCTTGTCAGAAATGGAGGGCATGGTTCCATGGACTTGGTGGGATCATGGTTCATCGGGGCATTCGCAGGAAGGCCTGAAAGAGGGAGCAAATTTTTTTGGTCGTGATGGATCGTTTACAACGCAGAAGCCTATGCGTCTGATTAAGAAGCTTCTACATATTTGTTCCTCTAGAATATCAGTTGTACTCGACTATTATTCTGGCTCCGGCACAACCGGCCATGCGGTTATTAACCTCAATCGTGAAGACGGAGGCAAGCGCAAATATAT
This sequence comes from Candidatus Wallbacteria bacterium, assembly GCA_028711905.1. Taxonomy (GTDB): domain Bacteria; phylum Muiribacteriota; class JAQTZZ01; order JAQTZZ01; family JAQTZZ01; genus JAQTRI01. Next base: position 4,801 of record JAQTRI010000117.1, read on the forward strand.
TCTTGTCGAAATGGGCGACTATTTCGACACTGTGCTCAAACCCCGCATCGCCAAGGTGGTCTATTCCGAAAGCTGGAAAGACGGCAAGCCTGTTGCCCGTCACACTGGAATTTCCCACTGTTTTAAATATCTGCGGTTGGAATCATACGAAGATACGCTGAACAATCTGCGCTTTGAAGAAAACCTAGTCCGCAACAAAGTGATTAACGATAATGCTTCATTGAAAGAAGATTTCATGCTCCGCTATTTTCTGAATGTTGAGACTCAGGGAAGCAATTCGCTGCTGAATTTAGATGCCTTTGCTGATCCAACAGCTTACACCCTTAAAGTCAAAAAACCTGGCAGCGATGAGTACACTGTAAAAAATGTTGATCTGATTGAAACCTTCAATTACCTGATCGGCCTTCGTGTGAACCATATTGCAGCACCGCAGACCTTTACTGCTTCCTTTAAACGCAATCCTGATCCTGAACTGCCGGAAGATCAGCATACTAAGCTGGTGTTGAATGGAAAATTCAAACAGGATGAGAATGGGAAATGGTGGTTCCGCAAGGTCGAAGGCTGGATTCCAAAAAATCCGCAGACTCCCAATGATGGGCAGAAAGAAAAGGTCCTGATTGTCTGGCGGAAACTTACCGGGAATCTGGAACAGGATAATCAGATGCTGGACGAGTGGATGGACAAACAGCGGATCAATTCCCGTGATTTTGAATTTGACCTCATCTATGTGAATGGTTCCGACAATCTGCCTAACATCAGGCGTGATACTGAAAACTGGAAAGTGAAGAAAATTGAGGAAGAGTTCATGAAGCGCATGTGGGATGTGGAGAGATGAGCTCTGCCAGAAAAAAAGGGGAAGAGATACCGGTTGCCTTGATCCAGCCGCCTGAAGGCTATACGGACTGGCTGGCGGAGCTGAAGACCCGCATTCATAACGCCCAGCAACGGGCTACACTGACGGTCAATCGCGAACTGGTACTGCTCTACTGGCAGATCGGCCGCGATATCTTGGCCCGACAGGCCGAACAGGGCTGGGGCGCCAAGGTGATCGAGCGGCTGGCCCATGACCTTCGGGGTGCTTTTCCAGACATGAAAGGCTTTTCCCGTGCCAACCTGATGTACATGCGCGCCTTTGCCGAGGCCTGGCCAGATTCTGCAATTGTCCAACAGGCTGTTGGACAATTGCCCTGGGGGCACAACCTGGTCCTTTTGACCAGACTAAAACAGCCTGAACAGCGCCTGGATTATGCCCGCGCCGCCATTGAATATGGATGGTCGCGCAATGTGCTGAACATCCACATTGAAACCGGCTTGCTAGAACGAACCGGCAAAGCCGTCACCAACTTCAACGAACGCCTACCGGCGCCAGGCAGCGATCTGGCTCGGCAATCCCTTAAGGACCCATACCTGTTTGATTTTCTGGACGTGGGCAAAGAGGCTGATGAGCGGGAAATCGAGAGCGCTCTGGTCAATCATATCACGCGTTTTTTATTGGAGCTTGGTGCGGGATTCGCTTTCGTCGGGAGGCAGGTGCATCTGGAGGTCGGCGGCGATGACTTCTTTATCGACCTGCTCTTTTACCACCTCAAGCTGCGCAGCTATGTGGTGATTGAACTCAAATCGGGAAAGTTCAAGCCGGAACATCTTGGGCAGTTGGGGTTTTACATTACTGCGGTTGACCGGCAGGTTAAAAGCGAACAGGACGGCCCAACCATCGGCTTGCTGCTGTGCAAAAGCAAAAACAGGGTCATTGCCGAATACGCGCTGGGAGACAAGAGCCAACCTATAGGGATTGCCGAATTCAAACTGCTTGAGGATTTGCCCGAACCCATGCAAACCAGCCTTCCCAGCATCGAACAAATAGAGCAGGAATTGGAGGGGATCTGCGATGGGCAAGCGTGAATCCAATCCTCAGAAATCTCACGCCTTCCGCAACAAGCTGCTTCTTAACCAGTGGCTGATGAGTTTACTCGGGATCAAACTGTTAGATCACATCATCATCGGGAAAAAGGGGTACTGCAGTTTTCTTGAGCTGAATTCACTCTAAGAAGCAGGGAGAGATCGAATGGGACTATTGTTGCCGAAAGGATGAACTGGGGCAGTGCTTGGCTCTGTGAGTATAGCGATCAATGAAAGCAAAGGACTGATACACTGGAATATTGGAAAGGATTTTGAGATGAAGAAAAACCAACTGAAACATACATTGATAAGCAGATAATGCCGGATGGTACAGTTGGCAGCATTATTAACGAATTCATCCGGAGGTTTCCTTGAATAATACTCAGTTGAAGTTAACCCTCGACCATTTACTTACTCTTCCGGCGGAGACCGAGGTTTTTGAGTTCAAAGAAGCTAAAAACAATTTCGATTTCACGAAACTTGGCGAGTATTTTTCGGCTCTGGCCAATGAAGCGAATCTGAAAAAGATAGATCATGCGTGGCTGATCTTTGGTGTTAAGGACAAAGGTCGTGGAATTGTGGGCAGCAGTTTCAGGAAGAACAGAGCGGACCTGGATAATCTGAAAGGCGAAATTGCCAACAGAACAACCAATCGGATTACCTTTATCGAGATCCATGAACTTCTCGTGCCTGATGGCCGTGTGGTTATGTTCCAGATTCCTGCTGCACCGAGAGGAATTCCTGTAGCTTTCAACGGGCATTACTTCGGCAGAGACGGAGAAGAACTATCAGCTTTGAATGTCAATGAATTCGAGCGCATCAGAAATCAGGCTAAAGAAGACTGGAGCGCAGGAATTTGTCCTGATGCAGGCCTTGAAGACCTTGATCCTGAAGCTATCGTTCTGGCCAGAAAGAATTTCAAAAGCATGTTTCCTGAAAAAGCAGCTGAAGTGGACGCCTGGAATGACATCACATTTCTCAACAAGGCCAAAATCACGATCAAAGATAAAATCACGAGGACTGCGATCATTCTTCTGGGCAGGGAGGAAGCCGAACATTTCATCGGCCCTGCTGTGGCGAAAATCCGCTGGATCTTGAAAGACTTGAAGAACCAGGAGAAAGATCACGAAGTTTTTTCCTGTCCCCTGCTCCTGGCAGCAGATAAAGTATTTGGAAAAATCAGAAATCTGAAGTACCGCTATCTTCAGGAAGGCACACTTTTCCCCCAGGAAACTCTCAGATACGAGGCGTTCGTAATCCGCGAGGCACTGAACAATTGCATCGCCCACCAGGACTATGCAAAAGGCGGCAGGATCAATGTGGTGGAAATCGAGGATGATCACCTTGTTTTCACCAATTACGGGAGCTTCATTCCCGGATCAGTTGAAAAGGTCGTATTTGAAGACGCTCCTGAAGAGTATTACAGGAACAGATTCCTGGCCAATGCCATGTTCAACCTGAAAATGGTTGAAACAGCCGGTGGAGGAATCAAGAAAATGTTCGATTTCCAGCGGCAACGGCTATTTCCGATGCCAGATTATGATCTGTCTGATTCGAAGGTGAAGGTTGTGGTAACAGGAAAAGTTCTGGATATGGAATTTGCCAGAACCTTGTTGAGAAATCCAGCCCTGACACTTGAGCAGATAATAACCCTTGATAAAGTACAGAAGAGGAAGCCTATCTCTGATCCTGAAGCTATGCACCTTAGAAACATGGGACTGATCGAGGGCAGGAAGCCGAATTTTATCATTTCCTCGAAGGTGGTTTCCCTGACTTCAAATGGCAAGCTCAAGGCACAGTATATAAAGCATCGCGGATTTGATGATCAACACTACAAGAAAATGATCATTGAATACATCAAAAAGTTCAAAAAAGCCTCCCGCAAAGACATAGATCTTCTCTTGACCGACAAGCTGCCGGAAGTTATCAGTGAAAAACAGAAAAAGAATAAAATCACTAATCTTCTCTCAGCGTTACGAATAATGGGAGTAATTTCAAACATTGGTGTGGGGAAAAAATCACTATGGGTGATGGTAAAAGATAAAATTTAAATGTATTTAAAAGCATTTAAAGGATGCGTTTAAAAGAAAACGCATGGCAAACAGGCATGGTTGAGCAGATTTATTAAATGATAAAAGAACGCAAAGTAGAGATAAGGTAGTAGAGATAAGGTGACACATTACTCATCTGTTTTTTTTACCACCCGATGCCACAAAAACGCTTGTCCAATGTCCAACACCGACACCCAGTTTTTCACCAGAATGTTAAAGCCCTTGGCAACAGGGGCTTTTTGCATTGCCGTTTTTCCTGTGCACTTTTCACGGATGAACGATCCAGGAAGCCAGGATTCTTCACAGCCGTAGTCACAGAGTCAAAGTGTACAGAAATAACTCGTGAAGCGATCTGTATATTGTTCTTCTGCTTTATAATAGCTTGTAATTGTCAACTGTGTAGACACGGAATACTGCCCTACACGGAATACTGCCCTACAACTGCGCATCGCAGAAACCGAGAAATACGCGCATGTCACCTATTTTTTCAACGGCGGCGAGGAAAAGTCTTTCCCGGGAGAGGAACGCATGTTGATTCCCTCACCCAAGGTCGCAACCTACGACCTGAAGCCGGAAATGAGCGCTTTTGAGGTCACTGACAAGGTGCTCGAAGCCATCAGAGAGGACCGCTTTGATCTGATCGTGCTCAATTTCGCCAATTGCGACATGGTGGGACACACCGGATTTCTGGACGCAGCAGTCAAGGCAGTGGAAACAGTGGATACCTGCTGCAGCCAAATCCACGACC
>JAQTRI010000118.1 GCA_028711905.1 Candidatus Wallbacteria bacterium
CTTCACTCCCTCTGCCGGCAGCGTCACCATCACTATCAATCCCGCCAACCCGAATCTTTTTCGGGACTTCGACACGGAATTCCTGGCAACCCTCGGCCACGAGCTGCATCACAGCCTGCGCTTCGACGGACCGGGCTATGGCAGCACGCTGCGCGCGGCCTTAGTCTCCGAAGGCCTGGCTTGCAGATTCGAAACCGAGCTGAGGACGGGTGCCGGGCCTTTTTACGCAACAGCACTCTCGAAAGATCAGCTGGACGAAATGTACAAGCTTGCTCAGCCAGAACTGGACAGCCAAACATACAACCATTTTGACTGGTTCTTCGGATCGTATGCGAGGAAAATTCCTCGCTTCGCTGGATATTCCTTAGGTTTTTCGCTGGTGGAAGCTCACATGAAAAAAACCGGGCTCAGCGCGTCAGGGCTCTGGAATTCCGGGGCTGAGCAGTTTTTTCAGAATGAATGATTTCAGGGGTCTGGCACAAAGGAATCGCTCTCCATCTATTTTGAGCGTACAATCCGCTCCGAATCAGTTCATGATTCATTGCAACATCGGTCCGCGGTGGGAATGCCGGTGGCCACCGGTCGATCGGTCAGAAAATTGTTGACATGACGCTCGCAGACACTTAGAATGACCTCAGAAAAGCTGAAGCCGCCGCTTCACACCCTGGACCTGAGGTTCATGGGTAACAGTTATCAGTCAATTACAAACGGAATTTTGACATACCGGGCGGCATTAGCTGCCCGTATTTTTTTTCCAGGAGGTGCTGCCATTGCCATTAAGAATTTCTTGAGAACTCCCCCCCCGAAAGCGAACCTTCCCCGCGTGAACGAAGAAATCCGCACACGCGAGGTCAGGGTGATCGGGCCTGAAGGCGATCAGTTCGGCATTCTCAGCATCCAGGACGCCCTGCGCAAAGCCGATGAACTGAACATGGACTTAGTGGAAATCGCTCCCCAGAGCGTACCCCCGGTCTGCAAAATGATGGATTTCAGTAAATACAGGTATGAATTGCGCAGAAAAGAACGCGATGCCCGCAAAAAGCAGAAAGTCGTGGAAATCAAGCAGATCACCATGAGACTGAACATCGAGGACCATGATTTGAAAATCAAGGTCAAGCACGCTGTGGAATTCCTCGAAGACGAGGACAAGGTCAAGTTCATACTCCGATTGCGCGGGAGGGAGTTCGGCAACAAAGAAAAACCGCGGGAATTGTTCGAAAAGATCGTCAGCCTGATCGGTCCGGCGGGAAAAGTGGAAAAAGAGCCGGACTTCAACGAACGCCAGGTAGTGATGATCGTCACCCCGCAGAAATTGGAAAAACCAGTCCGTAAGGAGGAGAAAAACAATGCCCAAGATGAAAACTAAGAGAGCTGCCGTTAAAAGATTTTCCCTGACCAAAAGCGGTGAAGTGAAACGAAGCAAAGCTTTCAAAAGTCACATACTGACCAAGAAATCCCGCAAACGCAAGCGCAATCTGCGCAAAGCAACGCTTGTCCACAAAACACAGCTGAAAACTGTCGTTAAAATGATCTCCGTCTGAAGCGACTGAGAAAATAATTCAGGAGGTAATTATATGTCACGAATCAAAGGCGGCGTGATGACCAAAAAACGGCACCGCAAAGTTCTTAAGCGGGCCAAAGGTTTCATGAATTCACGCAATGTAAAATTCCGCACAGCGGCCAATGCCGTCATGAAAGCTCTATACTGGTCTTACAGAGATCGCAAAGCCAAAAAGCGCGATATGCGCCGGCTTTGGATTACCAGGATCAATATTGCCTGCAGAAAACACGGCATTTCTTACAACAGTTTCATCTGCGGACTCAAGAAAGCCAACATTTCACTCAATAGAAAGATCCTGGCCGATATGGCTGTGCTTGATCAGGAAGCCTTCGGCAATCTCGTTAAACAAGTGAGCAGTTCCAACTGATCCAGGAGGGTTAAATGCCAAAGAAATTCGTATATTTTTACGGAGGCGGAGATGCCGAGGGTAATGGCTCCATGAAGGAAATACTCGGCGGCAAAGGCGCCGGGCTTCATGAAATGTCCAAAATCGGCCTGCCGGTTCCCCCGGGCTTCACGATTTCCATTGATTCCTGCGCTGAATACTACAATCTTGGACGGAAAATGCCTCCCGGCCTGCAGGATGAAGTTAAAGCGCACCTGAAAAAACTGGAAAAACTCGCAGGAAAGAAACTCGGCGATTCTCATGATCCCCTGCTGGTCTCTGTTCGCTCTGGAGCTGCACGCTCCATGCCCGGCATGATGGAAACCATCCTCAACCTCGGACTCAACGATGCTTCAGTTGAAGGTCTGGCCAAAAAAACCAACAATCCCCGCTTCGCATATGACGCCTACCGTCGCTTTATCCAGATGTATTCCACCACAGCCATGGGGCTTTCCAAGGAACCCATGGAAAAAATGCTGGAAGACACCAAGCACCGCTTAGGCATCAAATCCGACCCGGAAATCCCGGCCGAAGATCTGAAAAAACTCTGCGGCCAGTTCAAGGAATTTTACCGCCAGAAAAAAGGCTCTGACTTTCCTCAGGATCCGATGGATCAGCTCTGGGGAGCTGTAATGGCTGTTTTCAATTCCTGGGAAGCTGAAAAGGCCGTCACATACCGCCGCGTGGAAAAGATCACGGAACTCCGCGGAACTGGCGTTAATATCGTACAGATGGTGTTCGGCAATATGGGAGAATCGTCCGGCACAGGAGTGTGCTTCACAAGAGATCCGAACAGCGGTGAAAATGAGTTTTACGGGGACATGCTGATCAATGCCCAGGGCGAGGATGTTGTGGCCGGTATCCGCACACCGCTGAAATTGATCGAACTGCATAGTAAAATGCCGGCTGTGTACAAGCAGCTCTGCGCAGTCCGCTCCAACCTGGAAAAGCATTTCAAGGAAATGCAGGATATCGAATTCACCATTGAAAACGAAAAACTCTATGTGCTGCAGTGCCGCACTGGCAAACGCACCCCTGAAGCTACCTTCCGTATCGCAGTCGACATGGTGGCCGAAAAGCTTATCACCAAAGAAGAAGCTGTTATGCGCATATCCCCTGAAGATATCGAGAGGCTGTTCTATCCGGTCATCGACCCCAGGACAGACAAGAAAACCTTAGCCGATTCAAAGCTGGCTACAGGCATTAACGCAGTTCCAGGTGCCGCAACCGGCGAAGTAGTGTTCACGGCAGCCGAGGCTGAACAGCTTGCCGGCCAGGGACACAAGCTGATTCTGGTGCGTAAGGAAACCTGCCCGGAAGATGTGGGCGGTATGCATTCCTCTCAGGGTATTCTCACAGCCACAGGCGGTAAAACCAGCCATGCTGCTGTTGTGGCCCGCGGGTGGGGTAAGTGCTGCATTGTCGGCTGTGACGCGCTTGACATTGATTATGAGAAAAAGAAAATGACTGTTGGCGGCCGCACGATCAAGCAGGGTGACTTCATCACTCTCAACGGATCTACCGGCGAAGTCTTCATCGGGAAAATGGCGCTGGTCAAACCGGAATTTCCTCAGAGTTACAATGTCCTGATGGGCTGGGCTGATGAGATCCGCACACTTAAGGTGCGTACCAACGCTGATACGCCCGAAGATTCAGCAGTGGCTATCCGCTTGGGGGCACAAGGAATAGGCCTGACCAGGACCGAACACATGTTCTTTGCAACAGAAGAACGCCGCCTGGCATTCCAGGAAATGATCGTGGCCAATACCAGGGAAGAACGCAGAAAAGCCTTAGCCAAGCTGCTCCCCTTTCAGCGAGATGATTTCTACGGAATTTTCAAGGCCATGAACGGATATCCGGTCACCATCAGACTGATCGATCCACCGCTTCATGAATTCACTCCCAAGGACGATGCTGGAATCAGCAAACTGTCGAAAATCACAGGGCAGACACCGGACGCTATCCGTCACCGTTGCGAACAGCTCCATGAAGCCAATCCCATGCTGGGGCACCGCGGCTGCAGATTGTGCATCACCTATCCGGAAATCCTGGAAATGCAAGTGACCGCAATTGTCGAAGCTGCCGTAAAATTCGCCAAAGAAGGCGGCAAGGTGTTCCCTGAGATTATGATCCCGCTGACGCTGGATGCCAAAGAATACCGGATTCAGGAACTTCAGGCTCGAAAAGTAGCCGATGACATCATCGCCAAATCCGGTGTTAAGCTGGATTATCTCGTCGGCACCATGATCGAGATCCCGCGCGCAGCACTGATGGCGGATAAAATTGCCGAATACGCGGAGTTCTTCAGCTTCGGTACCAATGACCTGACCCAGACCACCATGGGCATTTCCCGCGACGATGGGGGCAGATTCCTGCCCACATATGTGGCCACGGAAAAAGACGGCGGAGCCGGTATTTTCAAGGACGACCCCTTCCAGGTTCTGGACTTTGACGGAGTAGGCCAGCTGGTGAAAATGGGAATCGAGCGCGGCCGTTCCACCAGGAAGCACCTTAAGGTCGGCATCTGTGGTGAACACGGCGGTGAAGCCAAGAGCGTCAAGTTCTGCCACGCAGTCGGCATGAACTATGTGTCCTGCTCGCCTTATCGCGTGCCGATCGCCCGCCTGGCAGCAGCCCAGGCTGCCATCACTCACGGGGATAAGCAGCCTAAAGATTCTGCATCTCCCAAGAAAACAACCAGAAAATCCAAGGAAAAATCCGCGAACGCCTGATTGATCTTAAAGGCAGGGGAATTCTCCCCTGCCTTTTTTTATTGTTCCACAATGCAATTCGCTATCCGATACAGATTGCTGCATATTGATGCGCGCAAACACCCCCATACCTGGGTATCATTTCCTCAGTAACAAGTATGGAGGTGTCCTGTGCAGCGTTTCACCATTCTGATCCTGATCCTCACAGTCTTCATTGCAGTGCAAGGCTCGGAAAACCAGCTGAGCCAGAAATTCACGGGCCTGAAAGAAGCAGGATTCATTCTGGACAGCATGAACAACGAACGCGGTCGCGCCGAATTCGGTTCAGACTATGACGACGATTTTTACCTTGGTGAATTCTTCTCGTACCTTGAAGAGATGAACCGGCAGTTTCCGGACAGGCTGGATCCGAGACAGCAGGGATACATGGGCCAGTGCCTCGACCAGATCAATGAAGCAGTGACGGCAGCAGCATCATCAGAAAGGCCCGATGCCCAGGATATCGCTTTTCATCAGATCAATGAAGTTGTCAATCGCATCATTCACGAAATTCTTCTGGCCGGCTCTGCTGATCGCGGAAAAATCGCAGTCGTAAGCGTAGACAGCGCTTTTGTCCGCTCAGGCCCCGGAAAAGACTATGACGAGGTCTGCAGCGTCAAAAAAGGCGTCAGGATGCCTGTTTCTGATGAAGAAAACAGCTGGTACAAGATCACTACCCCTGGAAACAGGGTAGGATGGATCTCAGGAAAGACCGTCACCATCGAGAGCGGTTCGATCGATGATCCGGACGACCCGCCCAGCCCTTCTCCGTCCAATGGATCGGCTGCAGCTATCATAAAGAGTGCCGGCGGGGCCATCGGCAAATCCAGCCCGCTTTACGGCTACACCACTTATAATGCCGACACTGAATACGGCCGCTTAGCCTGTGCCGCTGTCGTCTCTGCCATCCTCAACAATGCGGACGCCATCAGCTGCGGCCTGATGCTCTACTGTCCGACCTTTAAGGATTACTTGCGCGACAACATGGGCTGGACAACTTACACCAGCAAAGACTACAAGACCGGCGATGTGATCTTCTGGAGAAAATCCACATCTGGCGACTATGAAGAAACCAGAGAAAAACATGTCGGTGTTATTTACAAAAAAGACTCATACGGCTCATGGTACACGGTGGACAACTCTTCAGTCGAAAAAGAAGTCAAATGCCGCCTGTTGAATCGGCCTTCCACTTATCCGGTCAACGGTCCCTGCTGCAGGCCTAACTGACGGATTTCCGGTGAAAAAAATAGAATTCCGGGTATAATTAATGTATCTAACAATAAGGAGACCATGATGAATAAACTCCTGACTGCCCTGCTCCTGCTCCTGCCCATTGTCTGCCTGCCTGCGGAAGGAATGAACCCGATAACAGCCATAGACATGGTTGTGGAGCAGGGAGGCGTCGATCTGGAGGATGAACTCTCATGGCGCCGCTGCTTATCTGAACTGGAACAGCCGGACGCTGGTCAGGTCAAGGAAACCATCGCTTCAGCGGCTTCGGAATTCAAAGTCCCTGCCATGATTCTGGAAGCCGTGGCCTGCGTGGAAAACACCTGGGTCCAGATCGGACCTTCCATCGACCGCGGCTGGGGCATGATGCACCTCGTAGAGAATGATTACTGCGATACTCTGGGCGAAGCCGCGGAACTGCTCGGCATTGATCGCCAGACCCTGAAGGATGACTGGCGCCAGAATATCCGCGGCGCAGCCGCCCTGCTGGCGAGATACTCCGAAGGCAGGCTGGATGTATCAGACATCAGCTCCTGGATCGGACCCCTGAAAAAACTCTCAGGCCTCAGGAACGAAGAATTGCAGGAAATGCAGGCCCTTCGCTATTTCGAGACTATGGCCAGGGGTGAAACTGTCGTCAATCTCCTGAACCAGAAAGTCGCGATCAGCCCGGAACGCAGCATTGATCTTACCAGGCTGCAGTCGCAATTCAAGGCCTACAGCCGCGACAGCAGGAAAACCGGAGAAGTTGGAGTTGACTATCCTGGAGCAGTGAAGAAATTCACCCAGCACAACCACCTCAAGCGCCGCATCCACAAGATCGACACCTGGGTCAATCATTATGTGGGAGTCGGCACATATGCGGGCGCAATTTCCTGGTTCCTGAACCCGGAAGCCAAAGCTTGCGCTCACTTTGTCATCCGCAATACGGACGGCGAGATCACTCAGGTGCTGCCAGTGGCAGATACGGCATGGCACTGCACGCGCAAGGTAAAGCCCAAGGGCGGTATGAACAACCCCCGCTCCATTGGCGTTGAGCACGAAGTCAATGTCACCCGCGCCTCGACCTGGACCTGGAACAGCCTGCCGATGCTCAAATCAAGCGCGAAACTGGCGAAATTTTTCTGCGACAAGTACGATATCCCTTACACTTACGGCTGTCCCGGTATCATCGGCCACAAGGACATGCCCGGCTGCTCAACCGACTGCCCCGGCAACATGCCCTGGGAAAAATGGTGGAACCTGCTGACAGGCACAACCGAGATCAGCCATGAACCCGCGCCATACACTCCGCAGTGGACAGATGCTACGATCAAGTCCGATGATGTCAAACTCAGGTCCGAACCCACAACAGAATCGGCAATCGTCGACACCCTGAACAAGGGGTTGCCAGTGCGCTTAGTCGGCCAGTATAAGGACTGGTATCAGGTGGAAGTCCCGTCCATCGGGAAAAAGGGCTATGTTTTCAGCCCGCTGGTAGTGTTCTGATCAAAATACGATCGCGACCGCACTGACCTTTCGTAACACATTACTCAATGATCCTGTACATCTTCCGCACCGGCATTTTTGACACTGACTCGAAGTGCCACCATTCCTCGACGATCTCGCGGAAGCCTGAATTGCGCATGATGTTTCTAAGCAGGAGCCGATTGACGTACTGCACCCTTGTCAGCCTGCCCTCGGAGAGAAACCTCTCCTCAGAGTCGGGACGGGCCAGATCGCCGAAGAAGTCGAACTCCGTTCCCATGTCCAGCGGTCTTCCCTGTTCATCGACAATCGTCAGGTCCACTGCGGCCCCGAAATTGTGAATCGAGCCTGAATCAGGATTGGCCACATACTCTTCCATATCTGTGCCTTTGACAACATCCCACATGCGGCGCTGTACAGACCTTGGTCTGGCAGAATCATACACCAGCAGGGAAAATCCAGGGCACTCGGCTTGCAGTAACTGCTGAGCAAGAGCCAGCCGCAAGGCAGGAACAGGGTAAAGATAGCATTTTTCCAAATCACCATAGACATCAGCATGGAGAAAGTTGTCCGCAGTCGAATACTTGAGATCAACAAGAATTGACGGATCAAGCTTGTGAACATTGATCAGACCCTGAGAAAGCAAGTTTTCCTCCAGGTCGCCTGCTGCGCAAAGTGTACAGGCAGCCAGAAGAAGCGGCAGGGACATCCTCCTGAAACATTTGCTGAAGCATGCCGTGTCATGCATGAGGGTTCTCCTTTTTCACTCGTTATAATTTATTTTTCATGGGGTTTCCCGGCATTCCATCTGCGCATCACTGAACCGCCGATTGTTTCTGATGTGATCTTTTCATGCCCACGGCCATACCAGTGGCTGGCGATGCCGGCTAAGAGCCCTAAAAGTGCGCCGAGCAGCAGATAAATTTCCATGGCCGGGCCGTCATGGCCCAGAACCCTGCTCGAAGCGTACCCGGCCAGGAATCCCGCCACACATCCTGAAACAAGTCCGGCGATCATTCCCGCGTAAACTCCAGAAACGATTACAGCCGAGAGCAGCAGTCCCCAGCACAGCGCGAAAATCGCCATAGGCAACGGCTTGATGCCTGATGCGACCCCCATCGCCATATTGACGGCAGCGACAACCCCGGCCGCTCCCAGAACCCAGGGTATGGTTTTCCTGACTTCCCTCCGCATACCGATCAGGCCTGAGCCGGCTCTTCTTTTTTTTCGACCCAGTATTCCCTGCCGTCTTTCGTGCGCTGCAGCAGTTTAGCGTCCACCATGGCCCGGCGCAGCAGGGCCGGATTCTCGAATGTGTGACACTGCCGCAGCACCTGGTTGACTTCAGGTTCCGAGTATTTGCGATCAGGTGAGAACTTGGTGAACATATGATTGAGCGCGATATCCTGCATGGTCTTTTTTGTCGGCCACTGCTTGAGCAAGCCCTCCTTGTCGAGAAAGTTCTTCAGTTCAACCGGGAAATCCATCATATCCTCCTCAATGAAACACACTTGCATATGATTGTACTCTTATCAGGCGAATTTTAACACCCCTCAGCCGCGGCAATTGACACTGCCGGGCATGGATGATAGTGTAAAACCATGATAAAAATCGGGCTGAAACCAGGCATGATGCTGTCCGGCTGCCGCGTGGAATCCCAGATCGGCGAAGGCGGCATGGGTGCCGTTTACCGCGCTTTCGATGAAAATCTGGAACGGACCGTGGCAATCAAGCTGTTGCAGGGAGAGAACAGCGAGGACAGAGAGCGCTTCAAGCGCGAGGCCAAAACCCTGGCCCAGTGCCGTCACCCTGGCATCGTGCAGATTTACTCATCCGGCCAGTACGAGGATTGTCCCTACTATGTCATGGAATATGTCGAAGGCCGATCCCTGGATGTTTTTTTGAAAAGGGCGCGCTTGATCATGAATGCCGGGGACGGCGCAGCGGAGTTGGTCGCCGGCGGATATGTCGATCCGGGAAAACCTGACATGCCTTACTTTATGCGAGACCCGGTCACAGACCCCCGGCATGACAAGGAATACA
>JAQTRI010000119.1 GCA_028711905.1 Candidatus Wallbacteria bacterium
CATGCCTTAGTGGTGCCGTCCACTGATCCTGAAGACATTGTCAGGCACGACACTGATGTGGAAAAAGCAGCCATGAAATTCGTGCAGGCCTTTGAAGAGGCTCTGGGCGCACAAGTGAAAGATGTTCACACAGCGGATCTGGCCAGAGCAGCAGGATTGTCCGATTATCCGGGATTCGATTTGTTGTCCCTCAGGCCGGACGGCATAAAGCTATCGATTGAAGTCAAGGGACGGGCTGCAACTGGCGACATCGAGATTTCGTCCAACGAGTGGGCCAAGGCGTGCATTATGCGGGAGAGATACTGGCTGTATGTGGTTTTTGACTGCGCCACCCCGAATCCACGGGTAATCAGGGTGCAGGACCCTTTCGGCAAATTGACGGCTAAAGCCAAAGGGAGCATGGTGATCGGGGCTGCGCAGGTGATGGAATCAGGGGAAAAGTGCAATGGCTAAGCGAACAAAAATGAACTATACTGTAGATTCATCCCCCCTGTTCATGTGGCAGGGCGCGAGGCTGTTCCGCAAGGGACAGCCTCTGCATTTTTTTCTCATGAGGTAGTAATGCCAATTTTAATCCAGACAGTTCGCATCTCAGGATTCCGTGGTTTGAAAAACATCGAAGTACCTCTTGAACTTAAAACAGTAATAATTGGCGCTAACAATGCAGGTAAGACTTCTTTCCTAAAAGCTTTTCAGTTATCAATGGGAGATTCTCGCTTTTTGGGGGAAGATGACTTCCATATCTCTTTGGATGGCCAACGATCCAATTTAATTGTAATTGATGTTCGAATAGTACCAACTGATAATTTTGGAAAACTTACAACCACATTTGATGAACTTTGGAGCAGTATTTTCAGAAGTGATATTCAAATTGAAGAAGATCAGGAATTTCTTGCCATAAGGACTAAATTATCGCAGAAGGACGACCAAAAGCGATTTGCGCCAGAACGGTACTTCCTCAAAATTTGGCCGAAATTTGACGGATGGGATGATGAAAAGTATGAATCCTCCAACCGAGCACAAAATTTTGCTGAATCAATCCCACTGTACTTTCAGGAACCACAGAGAGATATTCTGGATGATCTGAGAGAACGAAAATCGTATCTTGGGCGAATTCTTTCTAAGGTCAAATACAATGATGATGACATGACTGCTTTGAAAGAAATTATTGATGACTTAAACGAAACTGCCATCAGTAAAAGTGAAGTGCTATCCGCTCTTCAAAGTCATCTATGTGAACTTAAAGATGCTATTGGTGGCAACGGTAAAACTGAAATTTCCAGCGTAGCAAAAGATGTCAGAGATCTTACGAAGGGCTTACGACTACATTATCAAGAGGGCGCGAATAGTTTCTCAATGGAATACCATGGCATGGGTACCCGAAGCTGGGCATCATTATTAACCATGAAAGCATTTGCAAAAATTGTTGTTAGCGAAAGAGCTACAGACAATAAGCCATTCTTCCCAATATTAGCGTTAGAAGAACCGGAGGCTCATTTACATCCTAACGCTCAGAAACATCTCTACACACAAATTACTGACTTTCCAGGGCAGGTTGTGATATCTACCCACTCTCCTTACATCTCGGCTAATGCAGACCTGGGTGAGTTACGCAGTTTCTATCGTAGTGGAGATCAAGTTCTAGTTGGAGGAATACCACAAGATTTAGACATAGAAGATAAAAGAAGAATCGGCCGTGAAGTGATCAACACGAGAGGTGAATTGTTTTTTTCTAAATTGATAATTCTCTGTGAAGGTGAAACTGAAGAGCAAGCACTCCCGGTATTTTTTAAAGATTACTTTGAGAGGTTTCCATATGAATTAGGGGTAAATTTTGTTGGAATAAGTGGCTGCGGAAATTATAAGGCTTTTTTCAGATTTGCAAATGCTATAAAAATACCTTGGTTAGTCTTTAGCGATGGCGAAGTGGAAACATTAAAAAGGATAAGTCATGAATACGAATCTGTTTTTCACAACAAAATCGATTTGTTTTCTGATTTTCGATTTGTGGTTTTACCTAATGGGGCACATTACGAAAAGTATCTCTTAGAAAGTGGATATGGGAATGAAATTGAAGCAATCCTTGATGATTTGAATGGTGAAGGGTGGGTTTCTACTCAAATCAACAAATTAAATGGGAAACTCCGAAAATCACATAGCACTGAAAAGATTTGCGCCACATGCAAGCAGCATATTTTTAAAGGTGAAAAAAGAGACTATTCCGGGACAGATGGTAAAAAGAATGCTTTAGCAGATTTCATGTTAAAAGATAAAACAAGATTAGCTGTTCCTATTGCAAGAGCTATTCTGAGTTTAGATAAAGCACGCCGATATCCACCATTAGTAGATGAGATTTTTAAAAAAGTTGGCATTGTATTGAGTATTGAAACATCGGAGAAAGAATCATGAAACTTTCACCTTCCCAAAAGAAAATTGTATCGGCTTCTGATGGTAATATTTTAGTAACTGCTACAGCAGGATCAGGAAAAACTCGCGTACTTACTGAGCGGATTCGACATTTGTTAGCAAAAAATCCGTTGGACGGAGTTTTGGCTTTGACTTTCACTAACAAAGCATCGGAGGAAATGACAACAAGGCTGAATGATATCAAAGATTTAAGACATAGATCATTTATTGGAACAATTCATAGTTTTGCTTTAGAAATCATTGAGAAACACGGGCATCACATTGGCCTGGAATCTATACCGCATGTCTTTGAACGCGACGAAGATCGGATGCGTTTACTTGAAGAATCATTAGTTAAGTGTGGAATCGAATTGGCTGAAACTGATTCTAAAGGAAATGATATTCGCAAAAAGCAACTTTTTGCTTGGTTGGAAAGAATTTCACTTGCGAAACGCAAGCTGCTAAGCGATCAGGAAATCGAGTCAGAATATCCTGATGAAGACTTTCATTCAATTTATAGAGAATATAACAAAACTTTAAGAGCACATGGTGGCACAGATTTTGATGATCTCCTCATTTTTGCTCATCGTATCATTACTGAAGCCCCTAATGTAAAAAAAATCTATAACAGGGCTTATTCGCACATTTGTGTAGATGAAGCGCAAGATTTGAACTTTGCTCAGTATGAACTAATAAGTACATTGTGCAGGAATAGTAATGTCACACTTATGATGGTTGGGGATCCCGATCAGTCTATCTATGGATTTAATGGTTCTTCACCCAGTTTTATGACACATAAATTCGCTACAGAATTCGCACCAACCAGATTTATCCTGACAGAGAATTTTCGTAGTTCCAAAGAAATTTTATATCTTGCTGAACTATTAAAACCAGGTTCTCAGCTAACAAAAAAGACTGAAAAAACATACTATGCAGGTAGAGTACTCTTCCAAGAAGCATCAGACGAAGAATTTGAAGCACATTGGGTAGTACTACAGATAAGCAATTTGTTAAAAGAATCTGAATGTGAGGAAATTGAGGGTGAAATTACTTTGGAAAAAATGGTTGTTCTAGGTCGTAATCGCTTTGTTTTCCAAGCACTCGAAAAACTATTAAAAAGGGATAACTACGAGTATTATTTTAAGAAATCTCCTGGACCTCCGATTTTTGAATCTCAAAGTGTTCAAATTTTTGATCTTTTGTTGAGAATTGTAATCAATTTGCATGATCGGCTGCATTCTAGACAACTGGCTTCTTTGTGCAATTTACCCTGGACTGATGATACAGATGCCTTAACTTTTCTAAATAAAATTCATTCTGAAAAGTGTCACATTGATTCTGTTCCAGCACAATTTGCATCACTTTTTTTGCATGAGCTTGAGAAACAACAAAATCTTAGAGAAGCTGATTTACCTGCATCAATTGAACAATTTATTGAAGCCATTCAAAATGCTACAATTGATGATGACGAAAAAGAAAGAGCGATTGTAGAGTTTTCTGATCTTAATGTGCATTGGCAGCGCTATGTAAGAGGAATCTCAAGCAATTCTAACTTGAGCCTTTCAGGATTCCGGAGTGCTTTGGCTATGGGTAAAACCCAACCGGAGATGGTTCCGAAAGGTTTGGCCCTGTCAACAGTACATACGATGAAAGGCTTGGAGTATGACATTGTCTTCTTGATGGGAATGGGCCAGGGGTGTTTCCCCGACTATAGAGCAAAATCCAAATCAGCACTTGAAGAAGAGAGAAACAATGCTTTTGTCGCAATAACAAGGGCTAAAAGATTTTTATACATTTCCTATCCAAAAATGAAAATGATGCCGTGGGGTGGAAAACGTATTCAAGATCCATCTCAGTTTCTTGGGGAAATGGGCTTGCTTTAATGAAGTGTATTTAAATGTATTGCTGAAATATCCAATAATCGCTAAGTAAGAGCTGCTGGAGTTAAAATGAGCGATAAAGTTTTCCCGGTAGATGAAAATCTCCTCAACAATCACGGATCTCACGCTATTTCTTTATTTATAGTGCAAAGGCTCAAAAAAGATGAACGGACAGGGATCAATTACATTTGGAATCCGTCTGAAAAAGATCAAAATGCTACACTTACATTAATCAGTTCGGATGGGAAGTATTATGGATTAACATGTAAGCATGTTATCGAACATTTTCGAGCGAAGAATAAAATTGATTTCTCTTATAGTTTGATGACCGTTGCTAATAGGCCTTCAGAAATAATTGATGATTTTATTTTTCCTGATGGGGATTGCCTTCAAGAAAACCCGGATATAGCAGTTTGTGAGCTTACTTCTGAATTTATTGAACATATTAATAAAACACCAATTGATCTTGATAATTCTTCTCAACAGCCGAGTGATATAGATTTCGGATTTGCATGCGGTTTTCCTACCAAAATTAAAGAATCTACAAAACTCGGTGATTTTATCCAAATGTCAATGCCAATGTTATACATAGTGGCTGGAATTGATAGCTTTCCAGCACAAAGATTTAAACTTTACAGTGAACTATCAAAAGCTCCTGATTATGATGATTTTAGTGGCATGAGTGGTGGCCCAATGTTTTGGAGTGTTGAGGATGCATATGGGATTTTTGGAATTGTTTATGAGGCCGGAAAAGCTGAGTTGTTCGGCCCAAAGAGTTTGATCATCGCAGGTGAATTCGCTATACCAGTAAGAATACGAGACTGGATATCTCAATGTCATTTAAAAAAACCATAGAAATATAGAAGGAGCAATGTATGAGTACTTCGCAAAAAATTAATGAGAAAGTGCATAGTATTTCTAAAACCATCGCTGATCTCGACATTGCCAAATTATTTCGTATGGATTTGAGTGAGCTTAACTTTGAAGAATATCAAGGCATTTTTTCCAGTGTGAAATCAATTGCTACATTATTGCTTACGAATGACCTCTCAGTAATACCGGATGATATCTTAAGCAATTGTCACAGTCAGTTATCCGAAATTCACAGAGAGTATCAGGCAATCCTCGGATTTTCATTGAAGTCAACCGCCAATCCAAACAATCAAAGAAATGGCGTCATCAATAATCTCAAGCAAAGGTATAATGCTCTTTGCATAACAATTGCACCTGTCGCAGCTTTGCTAAGTTTCCTTGATCCTGATTTTTCAGATAAACTTACGAAAACTAAATCACAATATGATCAATTTCTCAAAACAGCAACAGAATGGACAGAAGTTATTAAAATGCATTCTTCAAATGCAGAAATGATACTCCAGAACATGAAACTCTCAGCCGGCAAAATCGGAGTTTCAGCTCATTCTACATTGTTCGCTGAAGAAGCCAAAAACTGTAGTAATGCTTCATTTCGGTGGTTGTGGGCCACTTTTGGCTGTGCAGTTGTAACGCTAATTGCTATTGCTCTGATAGGATTTTATTTCTGCAAGAATCCGCAGACTTTCAACACACCCCAGGCGATTCAGATAAACATCCTAATTTTGATGTTCATTTCCATTTTTTATTACGCCACAGTCTGGTGTGGAAAAAACTACCGATCTAACAGGCACAATTATGTGGTAAACAAGCATCGGCAGAATGCTCTCAACACTTTTGAAACATTTGTAGATTCCGCGTCCAAAGACGAAGCAACCAAAAATGCAGTACTTCTTCAGACCACTCAGTGCATTTTTTCTTTAGCGCATTCTGGTTTCATCTCACAGGATGCAGAATCAAGCTCTCCCTCACAAATTTTGGAAATTGTCCGGAATTTGCCCAACAAGCCAACTAATTGAAGAGGTAATAAATGGACACCCCCCGCCTGATCGAACACGCCTTTCCCTTGAAACAAACATCTCTGGATTCAGTCCATGAGAAGAATGTGCGCCATGGGCATATTTCCACCCTGCACATCTGGCCGGCCCGGCGGCCGTTGGCTGCCTGCAGGGCAGCCTTGATCGCCACTCTGCTGCCTGATCCGGGCACACCGGAAAAGCGCAAGGAGCTGTGCGAAAAGATCGGCGGCAGGATCGTGAAAAAGATCGAGAAAAAGAAAATGCCCAGCGGCCAGATTGTGGAGCGGGAAAAAGAAGAAACAGTCGGCGGCATTCTGCACTGGGGCCGGGAAAAAGAAAACGCCAAAGACCTGGAGTGGTTCAAAAAGGAAATCAAAAAAGCTTACGGAGGCCGAGCGCCGAAAGTGCTTGATCCTTTTGCCGGCGGCGGGGCAATCCCGCTGGAGGCCATGCGCTTAGGATGCGAAGCAACGGCAGTGGACATCAATCCTGTGGCCTGGTTCATCCTCAAATGCACTCTGGAATACCCGCAGAAACTGGCTGGTAAAACCATGCCACTGCCGGATTTCATTCTGGAAAACAAGGAATTCATGGATGCTTTTTACAAAGCACATCCTCAGTTAAACCCAAAAGCAGCAAAGCCTACATATAAAGGCGACAAGACTTCTGCATTTCCAGGGATGCATACGGATAAGCACATAGCCGGACCACAAGCAGATCTTGCCTGGCAGGTGCGTGCCTGGGGACAATGGGTTCTGGATCATGCCCGGATGGAGCTGGCTGAATTTTATCCGACTTATGCGGATTTTGAGTCCTTAAAACCGGGCACAGCCTTTGAAAAGCAGAAAATGCGACTTGTGCCGCTGAAAGAAGACGGCAATCCGGATATTGAAAAACTGAATGCAGAATTCAGCAAAGAATATCTCGATAACAAGCAGAATCCCAGGTGGATCGCCAAGCCGACTGTAGCCTATCTCTGGGCGCGGACTGTCAAATGCAAAAATTGCAGGGCCACAATTCCGCTTCTGAAAACCCGATGGCTCTGCAAAAAAGACAAAAAGCGCGTATTGCTGACTATGGAGCCTGATTCCGATAAAACTGGCGTGATCTTCGGCATCGAAAACAATGTGCCCCCAAAAGGCGGCAATACGGCCCAGAAACGGGAACATGATAAGAAGCTCGGTTCAGGCACCATGTCCAGATCAGGGGCTACTTGTCCTTGCTGTAATACCATCATGACTATGGAAGACATTAGACTGGAGGGAAAAGCCGGACGTCTGGACACTGTAATGACTGCTGTTGTTGTAGACGGTCAAAATGGCAAGGAATATCGATTGCCAACCGAACTTGAGATCTTTAAAGCTGCATCAGCCCAGGAAGTATTAGAAAATGTATTTTCGAAGATACCCTTTGGACTGCCTTCAGAACCAACTCCTAAAGGTGGTAACGGCGCAAGTCGGGCATTTTCTGTTGACGGATATGGCTTTGATCAATGGTGCAAGCTTTTCACGCCGCGTCAGCTGATATCGCTGGGTGCTTTTGTTAAGTGTTCGAAAGAAATAAACCTTAGATTAGAGCTTTCTAACTATGCACCGGAATGGATGGAAGCAATTGCAGCCTACATGGCAATCCTGAACAACAAAATTGCAGATTATAACTCCATGGTATGTGTCTGGCATATTTCCAGAGAAATCATCGGGCATACCTTTACACGCTTTGCATTACCAATAACCTGGGATTTTACTGAGATAGCTGTTTTCAATGATGTTGGTGGTGCATTTTCTTCACAACTTGATTGGCTAACAAGGTTTATCACCCATGGTCTTCTTGCTGGTGATAGAGCTGAGATACCTAAAGCGCAGAACAGATCAGCGATTAAATCTAATCCTGAATCATACGATGCCATTGTGACTGATCCGCCATATTACGATGCAATTCCTTATTCTGATTTGATGGATTTTTTTTATCTCTGGATTAAGCGCACTTTGCATGGTCTTTCACCAGAAATGGATAGTGCTTTCAAGGACCAGCTTTCGCCTAAATGGAACCACGCGACTAATGATGGAGAGTTGATCGACGATGCGAGTCGTCATAATGGTGATTCAGCAAAATCTAAAAATGTGTACGAAGATGGCATGTTCCAAGCGTTTCAATCTTGCCAAAAATCATTGAAAGATGGCGGGAAATTAATCATCGTTTTTGCACACAAACAACCTGATGCATGGGAAACTCTGGTATCGGCAATGATTAGGGCTGGCTTTGTAGTAGACGGAAGTTGGCCTATTGCAACAGAAATGCGTGGCGGAGTACGCAATTTTGGGAGAGCATCGCTATCCTCTTCCGTCTGGCTGGTCTGCAAAAAACGCGCTGTTGAAGCCCGGCCAGGCTGGGACAATCTGGTGCTGGAAGAGATGAAACAAAACATCGAGGTCAAACTGCGCGAATTCTGGGACGCAGGCATCCGCGGCCCGGACTTTGTCTGGGCTGCCACAGGCCCGGCCCTGGAAGCCTACAGCAAGCATCCGGTCGTCAAAAAAGCCAATGACCCGGGCCAGATCATGACTGTCAGCGAATTCCTGTCACAAGTCCGACGCATGGTGGTGGATTTCGTGGTCGGCCGCGTGCTCTCTGGCGGGGCTGAAGATTCCCAGGCAGCGGACCGCTTGGACGAACCCACAGCCTATTACCTGCTGCACAGAAACGACTTCGGCATGGATGACGCACCTGCCGGTGCCTGCATCCTGTACGCAGTGTCCTGCGGCATCTCGGACCGCGATTTGAGCGCTACCTGGGACCTGATCGCCCATACTAAGGGAAAAGAAGATGATGAGGAAGAGTCCTCAGCAGACGCCGATGCAGAAGCAGACCCTGACGACAGCAGCGATTCAGGCAGCAAGATCAGGCTTAAAACCTGGGCCCAGAGAAAAGGCCGCTCCCTCGGCCACGAAGCCCCTGGCGGCCGTCAGGTCCCGCTCATCGACCGCGTGCACTGCCTGATGCATCTGTGGAAATCCGGTGATCTGTCCAGAGTTGACGAGTATCTGGACGACAATGGCTTAAGACGCCAGGAAATGTTTAAACGATTACTGCAATCTCTGATAGAATTATCTCCGGCAGGCAGCGAAGAGCGCTCTCTGATGGAATCGCTCAGCAACCATGTGAGTGCGCAGGGAGCAAAGAAAGACGACAGGCAGTTGAAGCTGGAGACAGAAAATTGAAAGACAG